>DSBF01000154.1 GCA_011049495.1 Ignavibacteria bacterium | reverse complement strand
GGAGACCGAGAAAAATCTTGAACTGGGAAAAACCTTGTGATGTATACCGACAAGTGTTGCACTAAAAGGTTGAGAGTGCCTTAGTTTTATGCATATAAACAAAGAGGCTTATTTTTTAAATTATATAATGGTATACTTTCGATATATGTTTATTTGTTAATAATCGGCGCTAATATCTCCGGAGAAATTAAATGAACGTAATTTATGAACCAAAAGGGCGCGCGAGAGAATATTCAGAATTAGCCTGCAATTTGTATATGGGCTGTACTCATGGTTGCAGATATTGTTATGCGCCAGCATGTATGCGCACGACCGGCAGGAAATGGCACGCAATAGCTAAGCCACGAAAAAACATTGTTGAACTTTTTGAAAAGGATGCGCGTAAATTAAGGGGCGATTCACGACGCATTCTTTTTTGCTTCCTGAGCGATCCCTACCAGCCTCTTGAAAGTAAAGAACGCTTAACCAGGCAAGCATTAGGTATCGTTTATAAGTATGGATTAAAAAGTCAAATTCTTACCAAAGGCTCTGCTGATCTTATACAAGAAGATCTGGAATTAATGAAAAAGGCAGACAGGCGTCTTGGTATAACACTCAGTTATGTTGATGATCAGAAACGTCGGGAATGGGAACCTAATGCATCCACGGTAAATGATCGATTGGAAATTCTCAAACACGCACATAAAGCTGGACTTTATACTTGGGTCAGCCTTGAACCGGTTATTGATCCGGAACAAGCGCTTGCCCTTATCCGTAAAACACATAAGTATGTTCGTTTTTGGAAAATAGGCAAACTGAACCACATGAATGAATACGAACAAACGATAAATTGGCAAAAATTCCTTTACGATGTAGAAGCGCTTTTAAAAAAATATAGCGTAAAATATTATATTAAGAAAGATTTACGCGCTTTTGCTATGTGAAGATTAAAGCATATGTAATAAAGGGGGCGGTTCGATTTAAGTGCAAATAATTCAATATAAGAATAAAAAATAATCTGGCAGCAAATCAACGCCACCGACAACCAAATCGACAAACTGGTTTATGAATTATACGATTTAACCCCCGCAGAAATCGCCATCGTAGAGGGCAATAATTAATACGAGAAGCTTTAAAGCGTAAAATTTTTTAAAATTGATTAGCAGGAGGTTAACACGTGAACATTGAACTCCTAAATAAGCACATCGAATCCTACAAAAAGAATCTCAAAAAAGACCCGGAAAAGCATATTAACGATTTAAACGAACGAAAGGAAAGAATTGATTTTTATCAATCTTGGACTAATGAAAAAATATTGTCTATGACGGAAGACGATTTATATAATTATATTTCTAAGCTCTGGGCAATGCTTATTTGGGGCAATAAGAATTATGTTGTGAATAAAATGATTCAGGACAATGGTTTTAGCGAATTAAAGAACGAGCTTGCTGAGCTAGTATGGGGTCAAAAACCATTAATCAAACGTTGGGATAATTTTAGAAAAAAAATTAAAGGGATCGGCCCGGCCATGATTAGCGAAATTCTTTGTCATGTACATCCTAATGATTGCATGGTTTGGAATCGCCGCGCCTATGTTGCCCTAAATTACCTCGGTGTAAAAGACCTGCCACGTTACAATTATCAGTTGACTGGTAAAAAATATAAAGAATTATCAGAACAAACTCAAAAAATCGTAGAGGCAATGAGGGAAGCTGGTATTGCCGATGTCAATTTGCTTTTCGCTGATTATTTTATGTGGGACGAGTTACAAGTTGAGGATAACCTTGCACAGATATACGCAAAGACAAAGAACACAAAAGAAATGCCAATGGTGGAAATAGCAAGTGATGAAACGTCTGATTTTATTCATGATGAAATCCGTGACAAGTTGTCTGATATTGGTACTTGGCTGGGCTTTACCAGCAGCATAGAGAAAAAAGTGGCAGATGGTTCCAAGGTTGACACTGTTTGGGAATCCACTGTTGGTAATATGGGTAAGATTATCTATGTTTTTGAAGTACAGACGAAAGGCAGTATTGACAGTCTAATTGTAAATTTACTGAAAGCATTAAACAATCCGGCCGTTCAAGGTGTTGTTGCTGTATCAGATTCTTCTCAATTAGAAAAAATTAAAAAACATGCCCAGCAAGTTCCGAATTTAAATACAAGAATCAAATATTGGGATTACAAAAAAGTATTGGAAGTTCACGAAGCGCTAGAAATGGTCAACGAGTCCATTAATAGCTTAGACTTAGTCCCGCAGGGATTTTAAAAAAATTATAGCGGGAGGTGAGTACAATGTCATGGTGGAATGAAATTTACGAAATTATCAAGGAAAGTGATTTAATATACACGCCAGGAAGGGGATTTTGAATAAGGGGACGGTTCTATTTAATTGAATAAGGGGACGATTGAATAAGGGGACGGTTCTATTTAATTCTATTTAATTGTGAAAAGGCGCGGCAACTGTTGACAAGCAAATCGACAAACTGGTTTACGAATTGTATGGACTTACGGAAGAAGAAATAAAAATTGTTGAGGGATAATAAACATGTAGGGACTGTTCCCCCCGGCATTCGCCGGGCAGGCTGAACAGTCCGCAATACAGCGGCGCGTTTGGGGAAACGCGCCCTACAAATAACAGGGAAAAATATGTAGGGACTGTTCCTAGAACAATCCGAAATTAACGGCGCGTTTGGGAAACGCGCCCTACAATTAAAATTAAAACAGGCTAACAGTGTGTTCGGGGAACACGCCGTACAATGAAGACAAAATAAAATGCTGGCGAAACGAAAACAAATTCATCTTGCGGGGTATGATTATTCCAACACAGACGATGTCTATTTCGTGACTATCTGCACCTGGAATAAGACAGCATATTTCAAAAATCCAACAATTGTTCAGTATATTGAAAAGGAAATTGATTATCGTTGCCGGGTGGCGCAAGAGGTTACGGTATTTGCATATTGCATTATGCCTGATCATATACATTTTTTATTGAAGCTGAATGAAGGTTATGGAAAATCGCTGGCCAACTGGATAGTTGCTTTTAAAAGATATAATGCCCGGACTTTATCGCTTATGCACGGCATAAAACCGCTCTGGCAGAAAAATTATTATGAACATATTGTCAGAAAAGATGAATCGCTGAAAACGATTGCCGAATACATTGCCGGTAATCCTGTTAGAAAAATGATTGTAAATGAATGGACAGATTATCCGTTTTCTAAAATCAATTATGACGCGTTTTAATAATATTAGCGGCGCGTTTTGGGAAACGCGCCCTACAAAATAAATGATGCTAAAAGCGGATATGTACATTTATTATCCTATTATTACAATTGTTTATGGTCAATACGCACGCATGAACTAAAAAAGGGTTTTGTATGAAAAAAAACCTGACCGGTGAAATTCTCGACGATGGCCAGTGCATCTGCGGCATTTGCGGCTGTAAAAATAAACTGGGTGGATTACTCAATCCGATGTCGCCGCAGCCGACTGTGGCTTGTTATAATTGCATGAT
>DSBF01000334.1 GCA_011049495.1 Ignavibacteria bacterium | reverse complement strand
GGTTTCATCTCAACCAATTGGGTCAAGTTCGGAAGAACCAGTTTTGAGTTTTCTTTTAACGTAATCCAAATCAAAGCTTCATTCTCTGAACCTGCTTTTGAAGCTGAATCGTACCAGGTAACTCCACGGCTCATGGCTTCTTTTAGTTTTTCAACATCTCCTGCTGTTAATGTATTTGCCCCTTCTCCGGCAAGCTTTACAACCTCCTCCAAATTTTTTGGATTTACAGAAAAATGATGCAGGTAATGTCCTTCCTGTAGTTTTGACTGGCGGCCAAGGGTTGTTGCTTGTTTTTCTTCACTTTTTTCATCAGGATTTCTGAATGGTGACATTATCTGCTCAGAGAAAATATTGTTCTCGCTCCAAATATTCACACCATGGTTTATTTGTACCGGCCCATGAATAGAAATTGCAATATTGCTGCTCTTTCCTTTTTTTGCGAAAGTTGCACCAAACAGACGGATATCCAAACAACTCAGAATATCTTTTGCAACAATTTTTTTGTCTTTTGTTTCCTTGTTTCCCGGGAACATTTTTGCATAAGCATCATCTAAACTGTAAGGCACAAATTCTTCGTTAAAACGTTTGAAATAAAAAATTTTCTCATCAACATAAACATCCTTCAAATAATTTTTTACTGCATATTTGAATGCCTTGTCGGTTGCATACACAGTTCCATTGGGCAAGGTGCGTGGTTGTCCGCTAAAATCGGCATTGTAGTTTGAATTTATTGCTTTTACAATGGCGGCTCCGAAAATTCTTTTTTTGTATGTCATAATTTTTTGATTTTGGTGTCGTCCCTATGGGACTCCGATTATTAATTTATTTTGTTATTGTCTACCATACTTTCTTGTCTCCGGCACTTAAATTATTTTTGCAATAAAGATTCTGAGAAATATCCTGCCAGAATATTAGTTAGCAGGTTTTTCATGTTTTTTTCTTCGGGAACAAATCCCATTACATCTCCCATAAGTTTATCAAACCCATATTTTTTAGGATAAAGCGTAAACTCGTGTTTATACATATCAAAAGTGTTAGCAATTGCAAGTTTGAACTGTTCAACACTTGATTTTTGTAAAAAGGGCTCTAATAACGCATGGGAACGATTTGCTGATTTACTTTGAATTAAAATTTTCCAAATAAGTTGTCCTGATGCAAATGCAAATTGAGAATCTGTTTTAATATTCAGGTTTTCATTCTCAATAATAGCTCTTAGTTCATTTCTTAATTCTACTGTTTTGTTTGCCATATCTTCTCTGTTTTGATTTTGATTAAAAAAATTATATAAACTGAACCACAGGTTTAGTTTTTCTTTAATTGCATAACCACGTGAATGTTGTTCATTTTTGTATTCATCTATGCGAATGTCCTCAAGGATAGAAATTGTCATCATTTTATCGAACATCGAACAGGTAATACTTTCATGACGCGACTTATAGATATAATCATAAATAGCTTTACGATATTGGAGCATTAAGTTGCAAATTGCATCGGTGAAATGATATTTTAAGTCAGGTTCAATATCATCGAAATACCTTATCCAGCCTTCTTTAGGGCAAAGCTTTCCATTAAATATAGTATTGAAAACGTCATTTTGTAGCTGGAAAACATTTACGATTTTTTTTGCTTCAATTATTCCTCCCAGGCTAATAATTTCTTTTAATTCCAAATGTTCGATTTTGTATTTAAATTGTGGCACAAAGTCAATATCGATTATTTTACTGCCTTTTAAACCAGCCTGAAAATAGATTAGATAGAAGTTACTTAACTCTTCTTCCGGGTTCTTTAACAACTCTTTAATTAATTGTTGATGGGATAAAACTATCCCCTCCTGATGCAACCTAACAGTAGCTTTATTCAATTCGTCTGAATTAATAAAAATCGGGCACGGATTGGGTAACTGTTTGTTTTGTTGTAGTTTAAAGTATTTCCAAAGATATAATGAATCTTTCCCTGTTATTCTGAAATTAAATTTTGACAAAGAAGTCTGGTGTTTTAAAAAACGCTTTTTATCATTAAATCCACTTAAACTGTCGCTAATGCCAAATATTTCTTCTTCCACGGTTGCATTATAATCTTCCTTATTGAATACATTATCTTTCAGATAACGATTGTGCGCTTCATTATACTCAGAGAATGTAACCGACTTTAAATAAAGGTTTACAGAATAAGAATCTTTAGCTTCTTTAAATTCCTGTAGATCATATAAAAGCTTGTAAATATTTTCTTCCAGATAATCTTTGAACAGTCGAAAGGGTTTTATTAACTTTTCATCGACATATTTTGAAGCCTTTTTGAAATATTGATCGGATAACTCCTTTATCAGTAACTCCTTTTCATATTTGACAAAGTTCTTTTTTATAAAAGATACGACAAAAGGAGAGCATGAAGCTCCATAAATTTTCTTGTTCGGATTAAAAATCTTAGCAGGGGAAACAGGAATAGAGTTGTTTTGTATTTGTATGCATTTTTCAAAAAAAGGATTCATTTCTGAGTTTTTGGTAAAAACACCGTAATCCTCTTTGACCAGATTCCCTTCTCCATCCACATTCTTCAAAATAGCTTTGCCTTCTTCTTCCTGTACATCCAAAAACATATAGAGCCCATCTTTTAATTGCAGGTTCCTGCTGAATGTGTTTTCAGGCAATGCTTTGGTAAATTGTACGATTTCTTTTATCATGTTGTCAGATTTTATTCAAAGTACTTTTTAACAAATATATCATTCTTGAGCTTTTGTCAGCCACTCGTAATCAATCGTTTTAACATTTTGCTTCATGTTTATTATTTTTTTTGAGTTTATCATCCTGTTTACCTCTCATAACAACCCTCCCTTCCTTAATTCATTCTTCAGGGCGGGCAGGGCTGGCTTGTGGTTGTATAGCGTGAGGGCCAGCACACGGGTTTGTTCTAAATGGCCCGGAATAGCGCGGGCCATTTTCAGCCATTCTGCAATGCGCTGGTAGGTGCTGCGTCCCCGCTGGTTTTCGATGGTTTTCAGTACTTTTTGTTTGATGTGGTTAAAACAAAATTCCGGGTAAACCGTCAGGATAGGGCTTATTAGTTCGGGGTAATGCCAGTCGCCGGGTTGCTGTTTAACAATGGTTTTAATTTCTTCGTAGCGTTTTTCGGCGGCCAGTACCTGTACTTTAAAGGGTTTGTTGCCGTCAATTTCAGTTAGTAAGTCTTCGAGCCTTTCCGGGGCGAGGTATGGCCTCAATTCAAGGTAATCCTCTATCGACTTTTTGTCAGCAACGAGCCGGTAAAAAACATTCACAAACAGGTTCGTATCCAATTCCGCCGAAACCAAATCCCGGAGCCGATATGCCCAGTAGCGCGGTTCCTTTTCAAATAATTCATAAGCCAGCTTTAAAAATTCGGATGTATTGTTTTCAAAATAGTGTTTCAGCAGTTGCGCAGCCACATCGTTGTTGTGCTGATAATACTGCCTGGCCGACTGAAGCCATTCACTGCTTTTGCCCGACTTTTGGTTGAGTAAAAGCACCAGC
>DSBF01000094.1 GCA_011049495.1 Ignavibacteria bacterium | reverse complement strand
GTTTGGTTCGACCGGTTCTTTATCCGGTTTATAAAAATCGGAATAAGCTACATCGGATGTATAATACTCATCGGCAAGTCCGCCAAAAGAATGACCAAATTCATGAAGAAAAACATAATCACTAAATTGAGCATCCGAAGTAAATGTACAATAAAAATTATAAATACCCCCGCCTCCGTATCTTTTATGGTTTGCCATTATAAAGATTGCATCAAAAGGAACTGCCGAAGCAACATTATAAACCGTGTGAACTGATTCGGTTAATAAATATCTTTCAGAGCCCATAGAATTAAATGTAGAATTGAGAGCGGTCTCTTTATAAATCTCAGCACGAGGTTCATCAACTCCGCTTTCTTCGGATGGGTTTAATACACCGTAAATATTGAAGTAATCTTTCATTGAAGCATACGGCTCAAGAGAAAAAAACACTTCGGTAAAGTGATTAATATCTTTCTCAAATTTTTCTATTTCTTCTTTTGTATAACCGTCTCCAAGAATTACAACATCAACCTTGGAGTGAGGATCGCCACTTATATGTGATTTAACAATTTTGTAATTGGAATAATCAACTAGCAGATCGCTAAATGAATCTTCATCCGGATTGATATCTAAGCTGAATACTTTTTTAAATGTTTCGTCATCCTGTCTTTTCTCAATTATAAATTTAACCGGTACTTTTGGAAAAGGAAGCAGCGCAACTTCTTCAAAACTTTTTACTTTTCCGTCAATTGCATCTTTGCTTGTTTGATATTCTTTAAAGTAGCTATCGAATCCCTTTGAATAAATAACTTCATCGGTGGTTGGATCGTAAAGTTTAAGATAATAAGCGCCGTTATTTAAATTATCAATTAAGTTCTTTCTACTTCCCGCCCAAGAGCCGTATTTAAATCTTTCAACTAATTCAATGTTTTCAGTTTTCGCGTCACCACTATGAATGTAATCAATTCTTAGCGTGACATCAGCGAAGTATTTTCCAAAACTTTCTAAATTCTGCGCGCAAAGCAACGTTGATAACCCAATTAGTATGATGAAGTTTACTTTGATTCTCATATTTTCCTCATTGTAATTTTATTTTTTTATAAGCAGCGCAACATTTTCAATATGGTAGGTATGCGGAAACATATCTACCGGTCGGATCTTTATTAAATTATAACCTGCTTCAGAAAATAATTTTATATCCCGCGCTTGAGTAGCGGGATTGCAGCTTACATAAACTATTTTCTTGGGGGAAAGTGCAATAACATCATTAACTGTTTTGGGGTTCATGCCGGCACGCGGAGGGTCTGAAATTACAACATCCGGTTTTGGGGTCGAGGTTTCTTCTGTTTTCGACAAGAAGGATTTGTTCAAGTCGATTATCTCAAAGTGAACATTTGCTATTTTGTTTAATTCTACATTTGTGTGAGCATCTTTTACCGCATCTTCCACACTTTCGAATGCATAGACTTCTTTTACGTGAGGAGATACAAAAATAGAGATTGTACCAGCCCCGGAATAAAGATCGTATACAATTTCATTTCCGGAAAACTCGGCAAAATCGAGAGCTGTTTGATATAAATATTCGGCTTGAATTGTGTTAGTCTGGAAAAATGAATTTGGACTGATTCTGAACAAAAATTGACCGATTTTGTCAAATATCACCCCGTTTCCGTGAAAAACTTGCTCATAATCGCCAACAGCAATTTGAGCTTTCTTTTCATTGATATTGTTTACTATGGTTGTGATTCCAGGTTCAAATTTGAGAAGCTCTTCCGTATATTTCGTGAACAGTTGTTCATCTAATTTCGAAGTTACCAAGTTCACCATTAAGTTGTCTGTGTGGTAAGATTGTTTGATAACAAGATTTCGCAAATACCCATCGTGAGTTTTAGTCGAGTAAATCGTGGTATTTTTCTGCTTGAAAAAGTCACGGGTAAAATTAAGAATACGTGTGCTTTCCTCAGACTGAAGATAACACTCGTTAATATCCAAAACTTTATCAAACATTCGGGGGATATGAAGACCCAAAGCAAAATTTTGATCTGTTATTTCGTTGTTGCCGTTTATTTCCTCAGGAAATAACCATCGTTTATCGGCAAATGAAAACTCCATTTTATTGCGATAATAAAATGCTCTCTCCGATGGGACAATCGACAGAATTTCAAAATCTTTTAATCCACCGATTCTTTCAAATACATCTTTTACTTGCTCTTCTTTGTATTTGAGCTGTATCTCGTACTTTAGATCCTGTTGTTTACAACCACCGCAAATACCGAAATATTTACAGCGTGCTTCAGTTCTGTCTAAAGAAGGTTTGAGTATTTCAGTAACTTTTGATTCCGCGTATGATTTTTTGATTCTTCTTAGTTCTGCTTTAACTGTATCTCCGGGATAAGAGCCATTTACAAAAATCACATATTTTTTCTCGTTATCATCTTTTTGAATTTTGGCAATGCCTTTTCCTTCGAAGGCATAATCGGTAATATTCAGCTCTATTATATCGCCTTTTTTCATATTAACGCTTGTTAAGTTTTGCTTCAACTGTGTAGAATCCGATATATTTATCAGCCCCCTGTTTTAGGTAAGCTTTCGATTGGTGACTGATTTGGTTTATTAATTTCTTGTAATAACTTTTTTCGTTTTCGGTTAATTCTGAAACAGAGGATTTAAGTTTGCTCAGGTTGGAAGAATAGTATTCTTTAAGAGTTTTTGTATAATCTACGACATCTTGAATTTCGAAGGAACGCGAGTTATAATAATTCTTTAATTCATCAACAAAGAGCGGCTCTAAGTCGGATTGTTCAAAGATGTCGCTTACAAATTGCGGGATATCTTTTTCCAATTTTATAATTTCTCCGACAATTAGAACTCCTTCATTCTTTAATATTCTTTTAACCTCTTTTATTATTTTATTTCTTCGTGTGTTTGAAATTGATGCTTGAGCATAGACTATGTCAAAAGTATCTATTGCAAAATCCGTTAATTCGAAATCCATTAACTTGGGCGTGATTGAGTCAATATCATTTAGATTTAATTGCGATATTAATAATGATTCATAATCTTCCAGGATCAATTCAACAGAATCTGCTTCTTTATTTATAATTTCTAAAGCGATATTCTCGCTTCCCGAACCTAAAACAAGAGCTTTTTTTCCCTTAATTTCTATGTTACCCAATGTATATCTGAGTTGAGAATCTCCGCCGGGTAAAAGTATTTCTTTTTTTGATTTCATAAAGCAAAGATATAAAATGTTTGTGAGAGTGTTGGAGCGAAAACTAATGCAAGAAAGAATACAGGAAAAGCAGAAACAATCGAATTGATAAATCTACGATTATCTACTTATTTCCATACCATCAGTATTTTATTAACTCACCTTACGCAAAGGTGTTATTACCTTAAAGGTTACTGTTTTCAGACCTTTCAGGTAACTTAATTTTAGCCTATTAAAGCAACATTGAAGGTTAAAAACAAGCAACCTTCAATGTTTGTGCGTAAGGTGAGTTATTAATTTATAATCATTCACCAAAGTAT
>DSBF01000231.1 GCA_011049495.1 Ignavibacteria bacterium | reverse complement strand
CAATTAGTGCGGTTTTTTCGATTAGCAAAAAAGTGTTAATATAATGGAACTCCTAACGGAGTTCTGCTTTGATGAGCTTATTTAGGTTGTTACAATAATGAAACCCCTAACGGGGTTGT
This sequence comes from Ignavibacteria bacterium, assembly GCA_011049495.1. Taxonomy (GTDB): domain Bacteria; phylum Bacteroidota; class Ignavibacteria; order Ignavibacteriales; family Melioribacteraceae; genus SURF-28. Next base: position 3,398 of record DSBF01000231.1, on the reverse strand, counting down.
TCACCGTTTGGTTTCATCAAGTTATACAATCACATACGGAGACTAATTATTTTTTTTGCGCATACGTCAGAATTCAGGAATAAAAGGAACTTCTATTATATTCACAATCTTAAGTGATCGAAAATTTATAAATAAAGCACTTTGCCACCTAATAATCCGCTGACCCATAGTTTTAAATTTTTTGTCTAACTTCAACAGCTCTTTAGCTTCTCTCATATTTCCGGCAAGCGGTTTTTCTAGTATCACATGTTTTCCCGCGTTAATAGAATCTCGAGCAACTTTGTAATTCAAATGAATCGGCAATGTTATATCAACAGCTTCAATGTCATCACGTTTGAGCAATTCTTGATAATCTTTATAAACCGGAACTCCGCCGACCAGTTTCGCAAAATCTTTTGCTTTCTTTTCCGTGTGATTGCAGACTGCAACAATTTCAAATTTGCTTTTCAATTTTTGCAATGCAGGTAAGTGAAGATTCTTTGCAGCTAAACCGGTACCGATTATTCCAAGTTTTACTTTTCTCATTTGTTCTCTCCATCGGGAATAATAAACACTAATTCCCCGCCTTTAATTAATTCGCTGTGCTTTATGAAGTTTAAGTTAACGCTTTCACCATTTAATATAACTTCTCGCTTATTTCCTTCTCTCTTTTTAATTACTAATTCATTTCCTTGATAATAATTTTGATCGAGTTGAATTTTTATTTCATCGAACAATGGTTCATTTAAAACATATTCATCCGAACCGGGACAAACCGGGTAGAATCCCAATACAGAAAAAACAAACCATCCGGAAATAGTACCGCAATCATCATTGCCGGGCAATCCGTTTTCATCAATTCCAAATTCTGTGTTCATAATTTGATCTACTAATTCACTTGTGTAATGTGAATAGTTTTCAGTGTATTTAAATAGATACGGATAAAAAATATCCGGCTCATTATTTATCGTAAATTGACCATTGTTGAATGACTCCAAAAGTTTTTCAGCAAATTCTTTTTCACCACCGAATAATTCAATTAATCCATATACATCATGCGGAACGAACCAAGTGTAATTCCATGCATTGCCTTCAACATATCCCGGTCCTCCCGAACCAGTCCAATCTCCCGAACCTTCAGTTTCAAGAGGATCAAACGGTTCCATCCAATCACCGTTTTTTAACTTCGGTCTGATTAATTGTGTTACCGGATCGAACATTTTTTTATAACCGAGTGATCTTTTGTAAAATATATTTTTGTTGTTCTCGTCATTTAACAATTCTGCCAATTGAGAGATTGTCCAATCTGCGTAATTGTATTCTAATGAAGTTGACACGGGTCCCCACGCCCACCATTCATCTTCCATATTTTGATCGAATGGTATGTAGCCATACTCCAATATATAATGATAAGCGGCTCGAACCGGTGGAGCTTTTTCATTTTTATCAAGAGTTACCGGTTTAAGAATTGCTTCGTATGCTTTGTTGATGTCAAAATCACGGACACCTTTAACATAACTATCGACAATAACCGGAACTGCCGGATCGCCGACCATCATATAAGTTTCGTTGCCGATCAATTCCCATTTAGGTAAATAACCTTGTTCATCATACATATCGAGCATTGTCTTTATCATATCAGACTGAATATCGGGATAAACCAAAGTTAAAAAGGGATGCAGTGTGCGGTAAGTATCCCACAATGAATATATAGTATATCTGTTACGATCAGATTTATTCATCGTTTCATGTTCATTCATTGTAGGATAATCACCATTTACATCATTGATAATATTCGGATGAATGAACATATGATACAAAGCAGAATAAAACTTTGTTAAATTGGTTTTGTTTTTATCGTTAATAGTAATTCTACTAAGAACATCATTCCATTTATTTCTCGCTTCATTCACAACTTGATCAAAATCCCAATGCGGAAGTTCTGCTAATAAATTATTTTTGGCATTCTCTTTACTTGTATATGACATTCCGGTTTTTATAATCAACGGTTTATCCGGTATTAATTTTAATCGAGCTGAACAAGCAAGGGGATTGTCAATTACTGAAGATATTTTCCTATCAATAATTTTATCATCTTCATAAATCAATATTTTATCCGCTTCATAATTAATAACCGAATAGAAATAAACATTCTTTCTATTTTCTTCTCCGCAGAAACCGCCACTGATGTTATAGCCTGTAATTTCATTACTTGATAATATTTCTATTTCACCGCCACCGACTAAACTTAAATTTTGTCCAACATCTACTAACAAATCGATTTCCATTTCTTCTTCGGAAGTAAATTTAATTATACCGCTTCTTTCAGATGCGGAAACTTCAGCTTTGATTTTATATTCATCCAAGAAAAGTGAATAATTACCTGGTGTTGCACTCTCATTGCTGTAAGTTGTTTTATAATTTTCCGGATTAGCTGAATTAGTTTTGCTAAGAGTTACAACAATGTTCCCAAGCTCAGAGCATCCTGTTCCGCTTAGATGAGTATGACCGAATCCATAAAAATATTTTTCTCCATAGATGTAACCCGATGGAGTGCCCGGAGAGTTGTGCGGACTAACACTTACCATTCCCCAAGGAACAACAGCTCCCGGAAACGTGTTGCCTCCGTTTGATGTCCCGATGAAGGGATTTACGTAGTTAATTAATTCTATTTTTGATTGAGGAAATACATTAACAGCAACATAAAAGAAAAGAATAAATAAGGTTGAAAACAGTTTTACATTTTTAAGCATATTAATTTCCATAAAGAAATTACACAGAGAACCTCAGAGAATCGCTGTGTAAATATTTGTAGAAGTAAGTTTATTTCATTGATACTCTATATAAATTAACGCCGGCAGTTACATATATAACTTCTTGTGATTCATCAGCAAAAATTAAATTGCTCGGGTCTTCCGGGAGAATTACTTTTTCAATAAGCACACCCTCCGGTGAGTAAATATAAATACCTGGTCGATACGGATCACGAAGAGCGACATAAACAAAACCATTTTTACCAAGTTTAATTCCATCCGGACCAGTGGGCGGTAGAAATTTTGCTATATATTTATTAAAGGTTACTTGACCTTCATCATCAATCAGATATTCAGCGATGAAATTTGGATTATCTTCACCGGCATTCTCATTATTGCAGCCGATGTACAACTTTTTATTATCCGGTGTAACAGCAATACCGTTCGGCATTGAGATATTATCAATTATTAATTCAACTTGACCAGAAACATCTACTCGATACACTCCGTTTACCGGCTGTTCAATCTGTTCATCGCCGGCATAACGCGGATCGGTAAAATAGATTGTGCCGTCATCAGCTATTGTTAAATCGTTGGGAGAGTTGTATGGTTTGCCGTTAAATTTATCGGTCAATATAAAACTTTTACCTGTACTTAAATCAGTTT
>DSBF01000349.1 GCA_011049495.1 Ignavibacteria bacterium | reverse complement strand
TCTTCCGAGTATGTCATAAACAATTAGGGATACATTAGTTAACCCCCCTTGCATTCCCCCCTTGGAAAGGGGGGAAGTAGGGCTTGGAATGGAGAATTTTATTTTGGTAGTTGGGTTAAACGGGTTAGGGTAGTTTTGTGATAGATAAAACTTTGTCGGTAGTTCATTATCTTTTTTATCAACACTTACAAGCGTACTGAAATTCCGTTCATATTCTTCATGAACATAACGCGTAATTTCTCTTGCACGGTCAATTGAATTAAGATGATCTATTCCTCTACCTACTACATAAGCAACAATAATATCAACCGGATTATTTTCCTGTAACGTGAAAGGACCGGTGGTTGTAAATGCCCTGATATCAAGTGGTTTTGTATCAAGCCAACCTGAATTAGATACAGGGTCCCCTGAAAACCAGAAATTAGGATTTGCACTTTCACACCCATCTCCCTCAAACGTTCCATAAGAAAATGTGCAAGGATCAAGCTGCTCACCTAACCTTGTAAGAGCAATCTGGTAATTACGCAATTCTTTGGGTGATTGTGGATAACCAACCCAAGCGTCCCCCTTAAAATGTCCTGATGCGTAGGTCATTCCTATATTTTTGTAATCCGGTATTATCTCTTGTCCAATAAATGGACCATACTTTAAGACAGCTTCATCACCAGGAGATTCGATAATAGGTCCTTGTACTATTGTTGTAAAAACTGATGGAGAATTATGACCAAATACGGCATCCTCTCCGTTATTGTAATAGAATACACTGTTTAACATAGTGTCTGATCCAAAAAGATCTGAGGACGCATCTCCAATATCAACATCATTCCAGAAAGAGAATAAAACATTATTTAATGTTGTCTCGGTACTGACGATTGAATAACGTATAAATACAACATCATCTAAAATGGAATTTCGGTTTGAAATAAAAACAGTTTTTCGAATTTCAATTCCAAGTGGGTTGATTGATCTATATCTTCGTTGTTCGCCAGGTAGACCATCATTGAAAACATTAAAAAGAGTTAGATCGTAAAGTAAATCGGGTCTGTCTTCATTTGTATCCCATTGACCGTTTCCATTTAAGTCAACCGGATTATAAACACCATCGCCATCGCCATCATAAAAATATGCACCTTGTTGAACGGCATATTTCCAATTTTGCCAGCTCTCTCCAAAATCGGGGTCCGAAGAACTGACGGAATAGATTTTATTTCTCGGATCATCCGGTTCAGTGTTAACATTCCCGGGTAAATAATCTTCAACCAAGTCCGAATTCATCACCCCGTTTGCCCAAAGTGAATCATTACTATCGAAACCGCTGAGTGCAAAACCTCCGGCGAATATTACATTTATGCTATCATACCTTACATCCCTGCCCTTCGGCGGCAAATTTACATCACCGATTGTTCCTCTATTATTAAAAGGAAAATAGAGCCTGTTATTTTCGAATGCGGCGGCAGTCGAATCCAAACTAAAGTATGTTGTCTGTGCTTTTAATGAGAGTGAAATAATAAATACTAGAAATAATAATATCAAATTTTTCATATTCGGGTTCCTCATTTATCTTATCAATATCATTTTCTTGGTTTGTGAATAGTGACCGCTTGTTAATCTATAAAAATAAACTCCACTTGCAAGCCGTGATGCATCGAATGTTATTTCATAAGTACCGGGAGCTTTAACTTCGTTTAATAGAGTTTTTACTTCTCTTCCGAGAATGTCGTAAACAATTAGGGATACATTAGTTAACCCCCCTTGCATTCCCCCCTTGGAAAGGGGGGAGGTAGGGCTTGGAATGGAGAATTTTATTTTTGTTGTCGGGTTAAACGGGTTAGGATAGTTTTGAGATAGATTAAATTGTGCTGGTAATTCTTCTTGTTTGTTTTCAACACTTACAAGCGTACTGAAATTCCGTTCATATTCTTCATGAACATAACGCGTAATTTCTCTTGCACGTGTTATTGAGTTTAGATGATCAGTTCCTCTGCCAATAATGTATGCAATTATTATATCCACCGGTTGATTTTTTATCAGGTCAAACTTACCTGTACTGGTTACATCGAAAATGTTACCGTTCCTTGAAAAAATCCATCCGATGCTTGTTACAGGATCACCGCTGAACCACATTAAAGGATTAACTTGTTCACAGTTTACACCACCCAGCAACTCTCCATACGGAAAACTACATGGATCAACAAGGTTCCCATCATATTGATATCCCTCGGCGTAATTTCTTGCATAAGAAACTTGCCAGGGATAAGGGTTGTGAACGTCAGCATTTAACCTTCCAACATATGCAGTTAATCCTAAATTTTTATGGTTGTCGAATTTATGTTCTCCTAAAAACGGACCCATCCTGTTATACCCGGCATCATTTTCATCATCGGATTTTACGAGAGGGCCTTGAACAATTACTCTGAAAAGAGATGGGGGATTAATACCGAAAACATCATCATCGCCATCATTATATGAATACCCCGCATGTAATGAAGTATCACAACCGATCTTATCATCATAGTGAGCACCAATATCAGGATCATTTGTAATGGAGAAAATAACATCAGTTAAAGTATCGGGTTCGGAAGCATCACCATATCCTTCATAAAGAATTGAATATCTAATAAATACAACATCTTCCAGAAAATTATTACTGTTAGAGACAAATATTGTTTGTCTTACTTCAATACCGAGCGGGAATGTATCTTTCCATCTGCGATTCTCTGAAGGGACTCCATCGTTATAAGCAGTAAAGAATGTTGCATCGTAAAGAAGATCAGGTCTATCTTCGTTAGGTTCCCAAATACCATTGCCGTTATGATCTATTGGATCGTAAATTCCGTTACCGTCGCCATCGTAAAAATATGCACCTTGTTCAACGGCATATTTCCATTTATGCCATGAATTACCAAATGCCGGATCATCTTTTTTTACTATATAAATTATATTCTTAGAATCATTCGGATCGCTTCCTACTAAACCGGGAAGATAATCATGCCCAAGAGATTCGCGTTCACTCGAACAAACCCATAGTGTAGAATCCGAATAACCGGATAACCAAAAACCAGCAGAAAAGATTGTTGAGATTTGATCATATTTTACATCGGTACCGTATGGTGGAATATTAAGACGACCGATATTTCCTATATTGTCAAAAGGAAAGTAAATCTGCTTATTAATAAAAGCGGCAGCAGTTGAATCCGAATTAATAAAAATTTCTTGAGCGTTAATACTCACACAAATTAAAGCGGCTGCAAATAATAATTTTAACGATTTCATTTCAAACTCCTTGTTTTACCTTAATAGTATCATCTTCTTTGTCTGTACAAAACTACCCGAAGTCAATCTATAAAAATAAACACCGCTTGCAAGCTGTGAAGCATTGAATGTTATCTCATAATTGCCAGGGGCTTTCGGTTCATTTACTAAAGTAGTGACTTTTCTTCCGAGTATGTCATAAACAATTAGGGATACATTAGTTAACCCCCCTTGCATTCCCCCCTTGGAAAGGGGGGAAGTAGGGCTTGGAATGG
>DSBF01000539.1 GCA_011049495.1 Ignavibacteria bacterium | reverse complement strand
TGTTTATTTATTTGGTATCCATTAATGACTTCTGTTTTAGGAAATATTTTAGCTGTCTCAACCAGTGAATTATTCGATTTAACATTTCATTTAAAATCCTCAATAACATTCATCTTAATAATTTTAGAAATCCCGGAATGGATTTTAATACTTCTATTCTTAATGCTAATTACGCTAATTATTTTTCTTGTAGTTCATCATATTAAATATCGTAAATCTGTTGATGCAGAAATCAATGAGCTAAAAAAGAATGAAGAACGTCTTCGTAATCTTACCTCTCTTACATTTGAAGGAATTATTATTCATAGACAAGGAATACTTATTGATTGTAATGAATCTTTCTTAAAGATTGTCGGTTACGAAAAACATGAGTTAGTGAATCAAAACATTGTTGAAAAATGCATACATGTAGATGATATTAAAACAGTTGCTGAGAAGGTTAAAACAAAGGATAGTAAACCATACGAAGTAAGAGGTGTTCGTAAAAACGGTCAAGTATTCCCGGTAGAAATTGAATCCCGCAATGTGCTTATTGACGGGAAAACTGTTCGTGTTGCCGCTATTAGAGATCTCACTGAAATTAAAAGGCAAGAAGAACTGATCGAAAGAGAACAGTGGCTTTTATCAACACTTATGCGAAATATTCCTGATTCAATTTATTTCAAAGATTTGGAAAGTAAGTTTATTAGGGTTAACAAAAGTACTTGTGAAAAGTTTAATGTAAAATCTGCGGAAGAACTGATAGGTAAAAGCGATTTCGATATTTTTGATGAAGAACATGCGTTACCTGCATTTAATGATGAACAGCAGATCATTAAAACAAAAATTCCTATCGTTAATAAGGTGGAAAAAGAATCGTGGAAGGATGGGAAGGTCTCTTGGGTATCTACTTCCAAATTACCATTAATCGATCCTTCCGGGAATGTTGTCGGCACATTTGGCTTAACGCGTGATATAACAGAACTTAAAAATGCTCAAGATAATTTAATTGCCGAAAAAGAAAAGTTTGAGAGGTTATTAAGATTAGTACCAAGTGCTGTCTTTACAGTAGATATGAACCAATATATCACAAGCTGGAATTTCATGGCTGAAAAATTAACAGGATTTACTACACAAGAAACAATTGGACGAAAATGTTCTGATTTGGCTATTAATAATTGTACAGAAAATTGCAGTTTGTTTGATTATAGTATTCCTAAACCGGTAATAAACGTTGAGTGTAAGTTACGTCGCAAAGATGAAAAAATAATTACCATATCTAAAAATGTTGATTACATTAAAGACCCCACAGGAGAAATTATAGGTGGTATAGAAAGTTTTATTGATATAAGTGAACGCAAAGAATATGAAGAAAAAATAAGAGAAATTAACCTCCAATTAGAAGAGTCAAATAAAAGTAAAGATAAATTCTTTTCTATTATTGCTCATGATTTGCGTAACCCTTTCGTAACATTACTTGGTTTTACCGAAATGATGATTGAGGATTATTTTGATTTTACCGATGAGGAAAAAATTAGTTACTTAAAAGAAATGCAGAAAACATCAAAAGCATCACATGAATTGCTGGATAATTTATTGCAATGGTCTCGCTCTCAAACCGGAAGAATTGATTTTGAACCTAAGGAGATAAATTTGAAAGATGTTGTTCTTGAGAATTATCAACTTATTAAAAAATCTGCAGAGTTAAAAAACATTGAATTGCATGCTTTGGTTGACGATAATGTAATTATATATGCAGATGAAAATATGATTACTACAACTCTTCGTAATCTTTTAACAAATGCAATTAAATTTACTCCCCCAAATGGGTCTATATCTGTAGCTTCAAACGATTTCGATAAGCATACTGTCCAGGTTTCTGTTATTGATACTGGAATTGGAATAGAACCCGAACGAATTGATAAAATTTTCAGTATTGATGAAACTTCCTCTACAGAAGGCACCGAAGGAGAAAAAGGCTCAGGACTTGGAATCATTCTTTCAAAAGAATTTGTTGAAAAACACGGAGGTAAGATTTGGGTTGAAAGTAGCCCCGGTGCCGGCACTACATTCTATTTTACTCTACCAAAAGCAAATAATTAATTTAAGAGAATGAATATGTCTAAGGAAAACAAAATTTCTATCGGTTCAGTTGGCTGGGTAGATCTTACGGTCAACAATACAGAAGAAATAAGAAGTTTTTATGAAAATGTGATAGGATTTCAATCAGCTCCGGTTCCTATGGGCGAGTATAACGATTATACAATGCTTTCACCCGATGATAATATTCCCTATGCCGGTATTTGTAACAATAAAGGTCCAAATAAAAATCTGCCTCCTTATTGGTTGATTTATTTCAATGTTTCGGATATTGAATTGTGTTGCGAAAATGTAAAAGCACTTGGCGGTGAGCTTTTATTTGAGCCAAAAAATATGAGCGGGTATGGAAAGTATTGTGTTATTAAAGATCCTGCGGGTGCTTATTGTGCTTTGTTTGAACCAATCGAAAAGTAAATAAATATTTAATTATTACGCCGGCGGGGATATCCCTATCTGCTTAAGATATCCCCCTTTACTAGTTTTTTCCATTGGACTATTAGCTAGCTTTTTTCCGGCTCCATAAAAAATTACTTTAATAATTTTATCAATATCTTTATCACCTTTCAATTGTATATAATGAGTAAATAAAAAAATTGCAATCCCCAATTGGGGTAGGTATAAAAATTGGTACTAACTATATAATAATTGCTATCTTTGGAATATTCTAAAAATTAAAATTGACTATGAGAAAATTAAAAATTCTGATTACTGGCGGAGCGGGTTATATAGGCTCTCATATTGTTCACGACTTAGTTGAGTTAGGACACAACACAATTGTATTTGATAATCTTTCGACTGGATTAAAACAAAATTTACATCCGGACTCAAAGTTTATTAAAGGCGATATTCTAAATAAAAATGAATTACAAAAAGCATTTGATGAGAAAATTGATATTGTTTTTCATTTTGCAGCTTTAAAAGCTGCGGGTGATTCTATGATACATCCTTCAAAATTTGCTGAAGGAAATATCACCGGTAGTCTGAATTTGATGATTAAGATGATTGAAAATAATGTTAAGTATATTGTCTTTTCATCTTCTGCAGCAGTTTACGGAAATCCGCAGTATTTACCGATTGATGAAGACCATCCAAAAGACCCGACTAATTATTATGGTTATACTAAATTAGCAATCGAAGAAAACTTAAAGTGGTTCAGTAACTTACACGGAATTAATTATGCAGCTTTAAGATATTTTAATGCTACCGGCTATGATATGCGCGGAAGAATTACAGGACAAGAAAAAGATACCACAAACCTTTCTCCATTAGTTATGGAAGTTGCTTCGGGAATGAGAGAACAACTTCAAGTATTTGGGGATGATTATGACACGGAAGATGGAACTTGCATAAGGGATTATATCCACGTAAATGATTTATCGGATGCACATCTTAAAGCAATGGATTATTTGTTGAATGAAAATAAAAATCTCGTAGTTAATTTAGGCACATC
>DSBF01000176.1 GCA_011049495.1 Ignavibacteria bacterium | reverse complement strand
TGCCAAGCGATATTCCCATAATTAAAAAAACAGTTAATAATTTAGATGCGGTTTTCATTGTTTCCTCTCAACTATTTAAAAAGAATAATATGTCCAATTTTACGTCAAAAAAACTTTGTTATCTTTCTTATTCAATTAGGTTTTTGTTTCTTAATACCATAATTGGGAACTCATGTCTTATTTGTTTTGTGAAAAAATGCCACACAAAGTGGCAATTACTTAAACAGAATTTTTATTCTGATTTCAATATAGTGATAAGAAGATATCGTGTCAACAAAAATCGAAAAAATATATTTGAAGAGTGCTTTATTGAAAAAACATATGCCGCGGATTCACAAATTAGGTAGAAATTTTATTAGTAGTTGTTATGAATAGAGAAAAATAATTGTTTGTAATACTTAACCTTCGTCCGATTCAGTTTCGTTTCCGTTCTCTGGTTCAACGGCACCCATCATTATTCTACCGATTGTAGCAGCGTGTCTATTAATTCTAAGGAAGAGGTCTATTAATTCAAGGTGCATTTCATTTGTTTGAATTGCTTCGGGAATGTCCTGTCTTAGTCTTTCAAAATGTGCACGTTTAAGATCGAGTTCACCCGCTTTATATTTTTGATATTTACGCTCAAGTTTTTTACCCCGCTCAAACTTAGTTTCTTTAAAGACATCAATTGCACGAGCGACCTGCTTAACGGTTTGTGTGTGAAATTTTGTTAGCTCAGCTTTTCCTTCTTCGGAAAAGGTTAGATTATATTTAATTCTTTTCTTTGCCAGCATTCGTAACCTTGATGAGATTAAATCGGCAATCAACTCAAACTCAGCCGAACATTGTAAAATTTGGAATGATTCTTCGGCAGTGCTTTCATCAAGGTCCTGCTGACTTATTTTTGTAAGATACTTAGCAGTTTTATATTGAACAAAATCTATTTCTTTTTCAAGTTCTTTTATTTCACCAAGAACTTCGGGTTTATCTTCAAAGAAAGGAATAATTATCATCTCCGTCATTGTTTTAACTTTCTTTGCAAAGTTTAACACTTCGGCTTTGGCAAGATTCAAAGCAAGAGACGGTGTTGTGATAAGCGAATCTTCCAAAAACTTTGTTTCGTAAGGAGATATTTCTTCTTCAGGTTTATCGGGCAGAAGTTTAAAAATCAATTTTGAAATCGGTGTTAAAAACGGAAGATAGATAAGTGTGGAAAGCAAATTAAAAACAGTATGTGCATTCGCAATTTGACGCGGTATATAAGCAAACTCGGAATCAGAAATAAAGTCCATCGAATCAATAGTTGGAGAAATGATTCTAACAAATTCCGCCAAAGAAGGGATGAACCATAAAAATATTATAACCGCAACAACCTTGAATAAAGTATGGGCAACAGCAACTCGTTTTGCATCTCTATTTGAATTGATACTAGCCAAAATTGCAGTTACTGAGGTTCCGATATTTGCCCCGAAAATTAATGGGATTGCAGCTTCAAGAGTTATTAATCCCTGCATTCCTAAAATAAGCACAAGTCCGAGAGATGCCGCACTGCTTTGAATTAATGCAGTAATTATTGTGCCGACTAATATTCCGAGTATGGGATTCTCTAGTTGTAAAAGTATATCTATAAATAGAGGAAATGTTCTAAGAGGTACCATAGCAGTCGACATTATATGCATTCCGTAAAATAAAATTCCGAATCCCAAAACAGCTTCACCAACGCTCTTAATCTTTTTTGATTTAGTGAAGAAGTAAAGAATAAATCCAAGCCCAATAATCAAAAGCGCAAAGTCGGTAATTTTAAATGCAATAAGCTGCAATGTAATTGTAGTTCCGATTCCGGCGCCAAGAATCACGCCCAAAGTCTGTACAAAAGTAAGCAGGTTTGCCTGAACAAAACTTACAAGCATAACGGTTGTAGCACTTGAACTCTGGACAATAATTGTAATTAACGTTCCTATACCGACAGCAACAAAGCGGTTGTTGGTTGCTTTATTTAAAATGTTTCGCATTTTACTGCCGGCAGCTTTTTTAAGTCCCTCGCTTAACATGTACATGCCGAAAAGGAAGAGTCCGAGTCCGCCTATTATACCGCTTACAAGAAGCAGCACCCAGCTTTTTTCCCGTGCAACAACAGTCAAATAAACTTGTGATCCGTCTCCGTAATAATCTTTAATTCTTGCAGAAAAAATATAGGTCCCGTCTGTTTCGCCTAATCTAATATTCGTTTCGGCTTTGCCGGTTGAATCGGTAAATGATAATGATTTTTCAATTTTCGTTTTATGTTCGTTTTCGGGATGCGAAATCAGTTCAAATAATATCGGTGCAGCGGGAATGGGTTTTTTACTGCTGTCAATTACAAAAACGGTAAAGGGCTCGTCTAAATATTTACCTGCGGTTGTGAATAATGATTCGGTATATCTTTTGGCTTCGGGTACTTTCAACGATGGTTTTAATGAATCTATTTTTGCGGAAGCACTAAAAAAAATCGAAAAAAATAATATGATGAAAAACAATTTCTTCATTTACCGAATCTGTAAGTTCGAAACGTAACAAGATAGTAAATTGAAGATAATTGTCAATGTTAATTGAATAAAAGTAATCCTTCACGCATAAAATAAAATTACTCTAAAACACACCGCTATTTTGTTTTGCCGCTAATGCGCGGATGAGTCGGATTAAAATTCACTTTTTTTTGTTAATTATCTTGAGTATTCTTTTAAAGTACTCTTCGTATGATTCGTTTGGTTTTAGCGGAATATTATTGAGTGCCGTTTCTACTACATCAAAAATTTTATTATATCTTTCAAAAATTTCATCAAGTAATTTTTCATCACCGGTTTCCCAATACTTACCTTCGTCATAAACATTTAATTCGGCAAAGTATTTTTCTTTAAGATACTTCAACAGATGAATTATTAGTTTATGGATTTCACTACCGCCGAACTGTGTTTTTGTAAACAACATGAACAAGAAGCTTTTCTCTTTTGGGTCGATTGCATTGCCCCATAATTTTAAGCCTATCTCATTTGCCATTCTGCCGTTGGAAAGAAAAGTTAAATAAACCGGTTCACAGTTTGGAGGTATAATGTATATACCATAAATCTCACCGTCGTAATTTTCTTCCCCCAATGAGCCGACAGGAAAATCCGTTTCGTAAATGTGATACTCCCAGTTATATATTTCTGCAATATCTTTTACCTCTTCAACCATTTCTTTGAGTGAAGAGGAGGGGTTGAATTTCCCGCTATAATGAATTGTTAGTCCCATAGCCAAATAATAATAAATCCACAGCAAAATTACTTGTTAAAAAATCGTTGACGCCCTTAGGTAAAATTTTTCTTGGAACTGCGGAAAAAAATAATCTATACTTTATTCGCGCATTCGCGGCATACGTTTTTAGAATTCAAGAATAATTGTGAAGTAACCCCATTATTAATTAACTCACCTTACGCAAAGATGTTATTACCTTAAAGGTTACTGTTTTCAGACCTTTCAGGTAACTTAATTTTAGCCTATTAATGCAACATTGAAGGTTAAAAACAAGCAACCTTCAATGTTTG
>DSBF01000435.1 GCA_011049495.1 Ignavibacteria bacterium | reverse complement strand
TGATAAGACGAGCTGATTTACGCTATAAAAGGGAGAAAGAAATAGTTGAGATAGAGGATAATGTCATTGGATTATTTTCTGATAGAGTAAAAAATATATTATCTGATCTTGAATCCTGTGAAAATGGTAGATTTGGTGTTACAGAATGCATTTCTGAGAATGCGATGGATTTAAATTTTGAATACAAAAACAAGTTTGATTTGATAATAACCTCACCACCATACGCAAATGGAACAAATTATTTTAGGAATACTAAACTCGAATTACTTCTACTAGAATTTATAAATGACGAGAATGATTTGAAAGATTTAAGGACTAAGGCTATTACTGCAGGTATTAATAATGTTTCCAAAAGAAGAACGGAACCTGAAAAGTTGCCTTATGTTAGCCCGATCGTTGATCAATTGGAAAAGGATAAATATGATGTTCGAATTCCAAAACTTGTAGAATGTTATTTTAGTGACATGAAAATTGTTTTTAATAATATGAATAAGCTTTTAACTGAAAACGGAGATTTTTTCATAGATATTGGTGATTCAAAATTTAAAAATGTTCATGTTCCCTCTGATAAATTATTCGAAGAAATTGCATATGAAGTTGGATTTGAATTAATTGACAAGCAGAAAATAAGAAATAGATTTTCAAAAAATGGTACTTTACTTGGACAATATTTACTTCATTTTAAGAAAAAAACCAAATATCTGAGAAAACGTAGCTCTAATGGTCATACTAAAAAATATGCAAAATCTAATGATATTCATAATAAGAATGGTACTGCCGCAAAACTCCTTTACGATAACTGGGAAAGGTTTCGAGATGAAATACCATATAAAACTCACCCATTTAATAAAAGGAATTGGGGTAGTCCTTTACATTCTCTATGTTCATATCAGGGAAAATTGAAACCAGCAATTGCACATTTTCTAATTAAATATTTTACAACTAATCAAATGCATATATTAGATCCTCTTTCGGGTGTTGGTACAATACCTTTTGAAGCGAGGTTGTTAAATAGAGTCGGTTATGGTAATGATTTAAGTTTGCTGGCATATGCAAACACATATGCAAAATTAGGTGTTTTTGATTTTCAAGAATGTATTAAAACTGTTGAGAAACTCGATAAATTTATTCAAAGTAACTTACCAGCTGAAAGTGAAATACGCGGCGTTGATATCGGTTTTAATAAAAATATTTTAGATTATTATCACCCAGATACATTTAAAGAAATATTTGCAGCAAGAAAGTTCTTTATTGAGAAAGGAATAGCGAGTGCAACTCAAGCTACGATTTTTTCTGGAATTTTACACATCCTTCATGGTAATCGACCGTATGCACTTTCAAGAAGATCTCACCCAATTACACCCTTTGCTCCAAAAGGTGAATATATTTATAAAAATTTGATTAATAAATTAGAAGAGAAATTGAACAGAGTTACTAATGAATATAAATATTTAAATAATGCAGGGTACGCCTTTTGGGGTAGTTTTCAAGATTTAAACAAGAAAATCAAACAGAATAGTATCGATTCAATTATAACATCACCACCGTTCTTTGACTCAACGAGATTTTATATGAGTAATTGGATAAGAATGTGGTTCGCAGGCTGGGATAAAGAACATTTTTCAACTGAAAAGCACCAATTCATGGAAAACCAACAAGTAAAAAGCTTTGAGATTTATGATAATTTTTTTAATATTTGTAAATTTTTGCTTAAAAACCACGGAACTATAATAATGCATTTAGGTTTTTCAAAAAAAGCTAATATGGCTGAATCAATTATTCCTTATGCAGAGAAATATTTTGAAATAGTTGGATATTTCAATGAAAAAGTAAGCAATAATGAAACATTTGGAATTAGCGACCAAGGGACCGTTAAGAGCCATCAATATTTATTTATGATAAATCGAAGTTAAAAATATTAAAAACCTAACAATTTTTTATTTTCAGGTGAAAGATTTTCAACTAAATTATATGATAAAATCAATTTTTTTAATTCTGACAAACGCTTTTTTAAGTTCGATCTTTCTCTAACACTTAAAAATCTGGATACACATGCATCAACATCAATATTGGGATTAATTTTTGGTTTCTTTGAAGCAAGAAGATCCAAATTTGCACCTGTAATTTTTGCTAAATCAATTAATTCATTATTAGTATAGAACTCACTTGGCCATTTATCTCGCTTACTTTCATTAGCATCCTTTGACAATAAAGCAGCATTCTGAACTGTCAATGGATAAAGATATTTTGAAGGCAAAATATGGTCTATTGCCCATGTATTTCTATTGCTAATTTTTAATTGTTTTTTTGTTTTAAAGCATTTATTATCAAATCTTTCAAATAATTCTTCAATCACTATCGCTTCGTTTTCCCCTTCAAGTAGAAGTTCAGCAGCACGCCTTCTAATTGAGGATTCATATAATTGTTGTTTCGTACGTTTTGGATTTAACTCAGCATTGATTGCTCCTTTACATCCCCTGCATTCCATTTGTCTTTCTAATGGTCCCCAGTTTGAGTGCTTACTAAAAGCAGAGAAGGGCAACACTCTGCCACAACAGTTACATTGTTTCCAATAAGATTCAATATGTTCAGTTGCTATCCTAAAAAACGCTTTCCAAAACCGTTCAGTTGTTATTGAATTACTGTCAGTGAAAGCTTTTGGCCAATTATCAAAAGGTAAATCAGATTGTTTGCAATGAACATAACCACAATTCGAACATTCCCAAATGCAATTTTCATATGCATCTTCTGGTTTTAACAAGGATTGACCTATTTTTTCCAAATTTAATTCTTTACATTTTACGCAAATGTATGATATCCAAGCATCATGATAAGGGATACCTTCAATTCTTAAAATACCTGTTATATTGTTTGTTTTTCTTCGAGTCATTTAAGGGTGATCCTTATTGAAATGTATTTGAAAATACAATTTAATAATTTTTAAAGAGAGGAACAACATTTATCGTATAACGATACAGAGTTGCACCAGACCCGATCACAAGAAAACAAGCGGCCAACGATGAAAAGAAGACGGGTCTGCTGTGCAACCTGAGTTCCCGGACAATTGTAACGATGCGATGCGATTATGTACAATAATACCAAACAATTAAAGGCCGACCAAAACGAGCAAATACATCGTTAAAAAATAGCATCTTGTAACGAGTTCGCAACATATTCTATATTGTTGAAATTTAGAGACATAAACGCTTCCTCGTTACAACATTTCCGGGAATGCAGGGTGCAACGTGTGGTAACATCCGGATATGCCCGGCGTGATCCTGTTCCCCTACGGCCGGGTTCGGGGTGACGGATTCATTTTGCGCGGATTTTACGTTGGCAATTGTCCCCGCGGGATGTTATATTGAACGACGGATGACTTCAAATCCGCAGTTGTCCCGTGTTGCACGAGAATAATCCCATGGCTGATCCACGTCCCAAAAAATCCCGGCCCGACGGCGAGACGCCGCTGATGTCCCAGTACAACGCGATCAAGGCCCGCCACCGGGACGCCGTGCTCTTCTTCCGCATGGGCGATTTCTTCGAGA
>DSBF01000518.1 GCA_011049495.1 Ignavibacteria bacterium | reverse complement strand
TCCTGGCATTCACGATGCAGTATTTAGAACTTCTCAAAATTTAAGAGTTCTTTCTGCATATATAAATAAACAAGTAGATGAATATTTTAATAACTATGTTGAAACCGAGGACAATTCAATAAAGATTGGCAATTCTTTATACGAAAAAGTTGAATCACCCTTCCTAGACGAAGTATTAAAACTAACGTTGGAAAAATTTTTACAATCGGATGTTTCGGCTAAAGATGTTGCTAAGCTAAAGGGTTTATATTATTTACAAGTTGGAAAGGACGTTAAGTTTAAGGAAAACCATTCTGCATTAAGAGAGCGGAATTTTATCTTACTTAAGAGAACAAAAAAAACTAATTTTACCGAAGCAAAAATTAAAGTTGGGCACAGCATTAAAATTGCTGATCACAAAATTTCGATTTGGAAAGTAAAAAATTCCAGATTTCTTGTTCAGGAACCCGGTTGTGAATTCATTTCAATGAATGAGGAAAAACCAACCTTTACAATTCGGAATTGGAAAGACGGTGATAAATTTATTCCTCTGGGAATGAAAAATTTTAAAAAAGTATCTGATTTCTTAACCGATAGAAAAATTCCTTCTTCTCAAAGAAAGAAACAATTAGTATTAACTTACCGTAATCAAATAATTTGGCTTGTCGGTTTAAGAATTGACGAAAGATATAAAATGACAACTTCAACAAAACAGGCGATTAAATTATGTCTGAGTTAGAAATTACACAAGATGTCATTCAAGTTGGCAACGAAAAATTTGTTCTTTACTTAAGCGAAGAAAAAATTCAAGAAAGAATAGATCAACTTGGTGAAGAAATTTCAAAGGAGTATAAAACAAAGCTTCCGATTTTTATCGGTGTCTTAAACGGATCATTTATGTTTTTGTCCGATCTGTTAAAGAGAATAAATTTTAACTGTGAAGTTGACTTTTTTAAGCTTTCAAGTTACGGCGATGAAAAAATTTCTTCGGGTAAAGTAAAAATGCTGAAAGAGCTGAACGCCGATGTAACCGACCGACATTTGATTATTGTTGAGGATATTGTTGACTCAGGACTTTCTATAAGCTATATAGAAGAAATTTTTAAGGATCACAATCCGGCAAGTATGAAAGTTGTAACGCTTCTTTCAAAGCCGGAGAGCATCAAATATAACGTCAAAATTGATTATATTGGGTTCGAAATTCCCAATAAGTTTGTTATTGGGTATGGATTGGACTATGCCCAAAAATATCGGAACTTAAAATCAATTTATGTGTTAAGTGAATAAGCACAATGTTTTTTAATAGAAAAAAGGATAATTAAAATAAATTTATGGCAGACGAGAAGAAAAAAAGAAACAACCTGCCGCGAGGCAAAAAACCTTCCGGCGGTGGACCAAATAAACCCGATGGTGATTTCGATTGGTCTAAGGTAATTAAGACTGTTTTCAGCTGGGGTGCCGTTATTATTGCCGCAGTTATTTTTATGCAGTTTATGAGAACCGATTCTTCAGCAGGTACCGAGATTACTTACGATGTTTATGAAAGATTGCTTCTTGGAGATAAGATAGCCGAAATCAAAGTTATCAAAACGGATATTAATGATTATAAAATTGACGGTCAGCTTAAAACTGAAGAGAGAATTTTAATCAATAATAATTATATACGGGTTCAAAGATTTACCGTAATTCTTGTTGAACCTGTTCTTCAAAAACAGATTGAAAGATGGGAAGAACACGAAATAAAATTCACTTTCGTTAAAGAATCTAATGAGTGGTTGACCGTACTTTTAGGATTATTGCCCTGGGTTCTAATTATTGCTGTTTGGATTCTTATTATGCGTCGTATGCAAGCCGGTGCCGGTGGCTCACGAGGTATTTTCAATTTCGGAAAAAGTAAAGCAAAATTAATTTCCGAAACATCCGCTAAAGTAACTTTTAAAGATGTTGCCGGTGCAGATGAAGCTAAGCAAGAATTGGAAGAAATTATTGAATTCTTAAAAGAACCTTCAAAGTTTCAAAGACTTGGCGGTAAAATTCCACGCGGAGTTCTATTGTTAGGACCTCCGGGAACCGGTAAAACACTGCTTGCGAGAGCCGTTGCCGGCGAAGCCGGTGTTCCATTCTATACAATTAGCGGTGCCGACTTTGTTGAAATGTTTGTCGGTGTCGGTGCAAGTCGTGTCCGTGATCTTTTTGAACAAGGTAAGAAAAACGCACCTTGTATTATTTTTATTGATGAGATTGATGCTGTCGGTCGGCATCGTGGTGCCGGTTTAGGCGGCGGTCATGATGAACGCGAACAAACTTTAAATGCATTACTTGTTGAGATGGACGGATTTGAACAAAACAGCGGGGTAATAATTATTGCAGCAACCAATAGACCGGATGTACTTGATCCTGCTCTTTTAAGACCGGGACGATTTGATAGACAAGTTGTTGTGGATAGACCCGATGTTAAAGGACGTGAAGGAATATTAAAAGTTCACACTCGAAAAATTCCTCTTGACTCTGAAGTTGACTTAAAAGTATTAGCAAAAGGAACTCCCGGTTTAGCCGGTGCCGATTTAGCAAATCTTGTTAATGAAGCTGCTCTGCTTGCCGCTCGTAAAAATAAAAAATCAGTCGCGATGATTGATTTTGAAGAAGCAAAAGACAAAGTGATGATGGGTACCGAACGTAAGAGTATGATTATTTCCGATGAAGAAAAGAAGACAACTGCTTATCATGAAATTGGGCATGTCTTAGTTGCTAGAAAAATTCCTGAAGCCGATCCTGTTCATAAAGTAACTATCATTCCGCGCGGAAGAGCTTTAGGTGTTACAACTTATCTTCCCGTAGATGAAAAACATACTTATGCCCGCGATTACCTTGAGGCTATGATAACTTATGCCTTGGGAGGACGAACCGCAGAGAAAATTGTTTTTGATCGTTTTACTACTGGTGCCGGAAATGATATTGAAAAGGCGACTAAAATTGCACGCAAAATGGTATGTGAATGGGGAATGAGTGAAAAACTTGGTCCACTGGCATATGGTCAAAATGAAGAAGAAATTTTCCTAGGTAGAGAAATTACTAGACACCAGAATTATAGTGAAAAAACTGCTCAGGATATTGATGACGAAGTAAAAAGAATAATTCTTGACGCTGAAAAAAGAGCAGAAAAGATATTGAGTGATAATATCGATATGCTTCATAAACTTTCTAAAGAATTACTTGAAAGGGAAATACTGGATTCCGAAGAAATCGATAAGATAATGAACGGTGAAGATCTTCCCCCGTTACGAAAAGAAACGGCAAAAGAAGAAAAACCGGGCAATGAAGAAGAAATCCCTGACCATGTGAAAGAATTACTCGAAAAAAAGAAAAAACGCTCAAGCGATTCCTCTTCAGAAAATAAAGATTCAAAAAATGACGGCGCTTGATAGAGGATCGATTGATTATAAAAGCGAGTTATTTAGAAAAGGTATTCATCTTTGTTCTCTTTCAATACCTGTAGTTTACTATTTCATAACAAGGGAACTGGCATTAATGATTCTGGTTCCCTTAGTTATAATATCACTTACCAT
>DSBF01000178.1 GCA_011049495.1 Ignavibacteria bacterium | reverse complement strand
TTTTAATACTGCTGTTGCTGTATTGATGGAATTAACGAATGAACTTCACAAAAATTTAAGCCAATGTGCAAATGATCTTCAGACTTATGCTCTTGAAAGATTATCTGTGGTGCTTGCACCGTTAGCACCGCATTTCGGTGAAGAGTGCTGGAATCTGCTTGGTCATAAGGAATCTATTTTTGAAAATAGTGTTTGGTTTGAAGTCGACAAAGATGCGTTGGTTGTTGAAAAAGTTACTATCGCTGTTCAAGTTAACGGTAAACTCCGTGCTGCAATAGACGTCCCGGTTGATAGTGATGAAGGTTTTGTAAAGGAAAAAGTTTTCTCCGATGAGAAAGTGACTAAACACACAAACGGCAAAGCAATCGTAAAAGAGATTTACGTAAAAAATAAAATCTATAATATTGTTGTAAAATAATTATTGGCGCAACCTTCGAGGTCGCAATGCATGTGACCTTGAAGGTTCATGCAAGAGTTTAGGAGAAATTGAATGCTAGACATCAAGTTTATAAGAGAAAATCCTGAATTAGTTAAGAAAGGGATTAAGAATAAAAATGAAAAAGATACTGTTGATCAAATTATTGAATTGGATGAAAAAAGAAGAAGTTTTATTGCACAGGTTGAGGAGTTAAAAGCACAAAGAAATTCTGCATCTCAGCAAATTGGACAAATTAAAAAATCCGGCGGAGATGCATCTGCACAAATTGCGGAAATGAAAAGAGTTGGTGATATGATTGCGGATCTCGATAAAAATTTATCGGGGGTCGAAGAACAGTTACACAACCTATTAATTTGGATCCCAAACTTACCCAATGAAACCGTGCCTATCGGCAAATCCGCTGATGATAATGTTGAAGTACGACAATGGCTTCCTGAGGGATTTACTTTTGAAAATGAAGAAAAAGTTTTAGATCATACTGAACTCGGGAAAAAGTTAAAAATACTCGATTTCGAACGCGGTGCAAAAATAACAGGTTCAGGTTTTCCGGTATATATGGGTAAAGGTGCTCAGCTTGAAAGAGCTTTGATAAATTTCATGCTTGATTATCACATCAAAGATCACGGATATACTGAGGTAATTCCACCGCTTTTAGTAAACAGGGAATCAATGTTCGGAACCGGGCAATTGCCTAAACTTGAAGAAGATATGTATCTAGCAGAAAAAGATGATTTATTTACAATTCCAACTGCCGAAGTACCCATTACAAATTTACACCGCAATGAAATTTTAGAAGAGAACCAATTGCCGATAAATTATGTTGGATATACGGCATGTTTCAGAAGAGAAGCCGGGTCATACGGCAAAGAATCGAAAGGATTTTTACGTGTTCATCAATTCAACAAAGTTGAAATGGTAAAATTGGTTAAACCGGAAACTTCCTACGACGAATTGGAAAGCATCACAAACGATGCAGAAGATATTTTGAAAGCTTTGAAAATACCATATAGAATTTTAATGTTATGTTCGGGTGATCTAAGTTTTGCCGCTGCAAAATGTTACGATATTGAAACTTGGTCACCTGCAGAAAATAAATGGCTTGAAGCTTCATCTTGCAGCAACTTTGAAAATTTTCAAGCGAGACGTGCAAATATTAGGTATCGCAAAACCGAGAATAAGAAATTAGATTTCGTTCACACACTTAATGGTTCAGGGTTGGCAACAAGCCGGTTGATGGTTTCTATTCTTGAAAATTATCAAACCCCCGAAGGGAAAGTAATTGTGCCGGAAGTACTTCAAAAATACACAGGCTTCAAAATCATTGATTAGTCCGGACGCAGTATATATTAAGTACCGGTAAACACTTTATATGGATAAATTATCTTATTTAAATAAATATTTTCTTCGTTACAAAAAGAAACTTGCACTCGGTTTTGCGTTTATTTTGATTTCAAACGCTACACAGGTTTTCATTCCCATATTTTTGCGCGATGGTATAGATGCAATTCAAACAGAAGTTAGTTACGATAAACTTTTTGAATATGGATTGATGATATTTATCGCGGCAATTATTGCAGGTATTTTCCGGTATTTAATTCGACAAACAATTATTGTTGTATCCCGCGAAATTGAATATGATCTTAGACAGGATTTTTGGTCGCACATTCAAAAATTATCTCACCGATATTTTCAGAATACTTCAACCGGTAATATAATGGCACACGCAACAAACGATATTAGTGCCGTTAGAATGTATGTCGGTCCAGCGGTTATGTATTCTGTTGATACGGTATCAAAGTTTGTTATTATTATTGCAATAATGGTTACAATTAGTCCGCTACTTACTTTCTATACATTAGCTCCTCTCCCGTTGTTGTCATTTTTTGTATATCAACTAAGTAAAAGAATTCATAAAAAGTTTACACTTATTCAAGAAAGTTTTTCTGACCTGACAACAAAAGCGCAGGAAAATTTTGCAGGAATTAGAGTTATTAAATCATACATAAGAGAAGAAGGGGAAATAGAGGTATTTACCAAGCAAAGCGAGGATTACCTGAAGAAGACAATGGATAAAGTAAAAATTCAAGCATTGTTTCAGCCGATACTTTATACCATTGCCGGGATTTCAATTATTATTGTTGTTTGGATCGGTGGTACGATGGTAATCGATAATAAGTTGACACTTGGTGATATAACCGCTTTTGTTCTTTTCCTGGGAATGTTGATCTGGCCGATGATTGCTTTCGGATGGATTTTAAATATCATTCAGCAGGCATCTGCAAGTATGAAACGGCTTGTAAAAATATTGAACGAAGAAATAGAGATTGCTGATTCAAAATTAACACGTTATTCCGTTAATTCTATCCGCGGTAAAATTGAATTCAAGAATGTTTCTTTCCGCTATAAAGATTCATTACCTAATGTATTAGAAAATATTAATCTTACAATAGAACCAGGTGAAACAGCTGCTATTATCGGCAAAACAGGTTCGGGTAAAACTACTTTGATAAACTTAATCCCGCGATTGTTTGACAGAACTGAAGGTGAAATATTATTTGACGGTAACCCTATTGAAACAATACCGTTAAATGTGTTAAGAAGAAATGTGGGATTAGTACCGCAGGAAACTTTCCTCTTTTCCGATACATTGCAAAATAATATTCTTTACGGTACACAAAACGGTAATGATGAATTAGTAAATTCAGTTGCCGAAATTTCTCAATTAAATAAAGATGTTGAAGATTTCCCCAAGGGGTTTGAAACTATGCTCGGAGAAAGAGGAATAACCTTATCCGGCGGACAGAAACAACGTTCTTGTCTTGCAAGAGCATTAGCTATAGATCCCAAAATTCTTATTCTTGATGATTCTTTCTCTTCCGTTGATACGAATACCGAGGAAGAAATATTGAAAAGACTAAAAGAATTTATGAATGAAAGAACAAGCATTATTATAAGTCACAGAATTTCAACCGTTAAAGATGCCGATAAAATATTTGTTCTACATGAAGGCAAAATTATTGAACAAGGTAAACACGAAGAACTCGTTGCACTCGGTGGTATTTATGCGGATCTGCATTATAAACAATTACTTGAAGAAGAATTGAAAGAATTAAACTAACACATGAAC
>DSBF01000117.1 GCA_011049495.1 Ignavibacteria bacterium | reverse complement strand
CAAAGAGATTTTAGACCTACATATAGCTGGACTGAATGGAATCATGCTTATCAAGATATGAGCGGTATTTATTTAATCACACTTGCAAAAGATACAAAATCACCATTCGAACCGAAGAACGACGAAGTTGAAATAAAGAAAGATGAAAAAGATGCAAAGAAGGATGATAAGAAAGACTCTAAAGAAGAAACAAAAAATGTTAAAATTGATTTTGACGAGATTACTGATAGAACGGTGAAAGTCCCGGTTACTGCAAGTAATTATTTTAATCTTTCTTCGGTCGGTTCCAAAATTTATTATATGAGAAACGGAAGCAAAGATTCAAAAGCAGTTTTGTTGATGTATGATTTGGAAAAACAAAAAGAGACCGAACTCGGTAATGTTAACGGGTATGAAATTTCTGCAGATAACAAAAAGATGTTGGTAGGTGCAAATAGTTCATATTATATAATTGATCTTCCGAACGATAAGATTGACTTAAAAGAAAGTCTTGATCTATCCGGTTTGAAGATGTACTTAAATAGACATGAAGAATGGCGTCAAATTTTTCACCAAGTATCGCGTGCGGTAAGGGATTTCTTCTATGTTGAAAACATGCACGGTTTAGATTGGGATGCTAATGTTAAAAAATATGAATCAATTCTTGATAATGTAAATCATAGAATTGATTTAACATACATAATGGGTGAAATGGTAGGTGAATTGAATGTTGGTCACGCTTATGTCGGCGGCGGTGATTATGAAAAACCCGATAGAATTAAAACCGGTTTACTTGGTGCTCAAGTTGAACTTGATCAATCCGGATTTTATAAAATTACAAAAATATTAGATGGTGCAAACTGGGATAAATCGCTTCGTTCACCGTTAAAAGAAATTGGGGTTAATGCTAAGGTTGGCGATTATATAATTGCAGTTGACGGAACACCACTTAACGAATCAACTAATCTCTTTGCCGAACTTACGGGTAAAGCCGATAAACAAGTTGTACTTTCTTTAAATAGCAAACCCTCGAAAGATGGAGCGAGAGATGTTATTGTTGTCCCGGTTGATGACGAATCAAATCTATATTATTATAACTGGGTTAAAGATAATATTGAAAAAGTTAGTAAAGCTACTGACGGAAAAGTTGGCTATTTACACATACCAGATATGGGAGTCGGTGGATTAAATGAATTTGTAAAACGCTATTATCCTCAACTCGGTAAAGAAGCTTTAATTGTTGATGTGCGAGGAAACGGCGGTGGTAATGTTTCACCAATGATTATTGAAAGATTGAGACGCGAAGCAATCATGATGGACAATGTTAGAAATAATAAGCCTTCACCTGATCCCGACGGATTATTAGTTGGTCCGAAAGTAATGTTGATCGATGAATTCTCGGCTTCCGATGGAGACATTGTGAATTATCGTTTTAAGCAGTACGGTCTTGGTCCGATAATAGGTAAAAGAAGCTGGGGCGGAACGGTAGGGATTTGGGGCTCGCTCCCTTATGTTGACGGCGGTACTGTTATGGTTCCCGAAGCCGGTCTGTTCGACCTTAACGGAAAAGATTGGCTGATTGAAGGAACAGGCGTTGAACCGGATATAGTTGTTGATAACGACCCCGCAAAGGAATGGGCTGGCGAAGATCAACAGTTAAACCGGGCAATTGAAGAAATTCAAAAACTCATGAAAGAATATCCAACAAAACTCCCCGAAAAAGCACCGGAAGGTGATATAAAAGTAAATTAATCTCATTCTAAGATTCCATCCGTTAGTTGACTGACTTCGTTGAACTCTGACGAGCTAACGGATGGAATCTCTTTTCATTTTAGTATATTAACAGCAAGTAATGAAAAAAACTATCAAAAAAATTATCTTCAAATTATTTCCCTCAATTAAATTTAAGCGAAGCGGTGAGAGGCAAGTAGCACCTGATCTATCCGGGATTCGGGCAGATCATGTTGGCAGATATAAATTTGCATCGCAGTATATTAAACCCGGAATGAATGTCTTAGATATTGCGTGTGGAATTGGTTATGGCAGTTATGTGCTTGCATCATCGTCACCTAACTCAACAATTCTTGGGATTGATATTGAACAGCGAGCAATTGATTATGCAAACAAACATTACAAACGTGATAATAATAAATTCTCAGTCGGTGATGCTTCCAATCTAAATTTAGAGAATGAATCTTTTGAAGCAGTCGTATCATTCGAAACTATTGAACATCTTAAGCAGCCGAAATTATTTATTGAGAAGGTTAAAAGAGTCTTAAAAGAAGACGGATTATTTATTGTGTCATCGCCAAACCAAACAACGCTTCCGTTTGATAAAACAAAATATCCTTTTCATGAGCAGCATTTCACTTCTGATGAACTAAGCAAACTTTTAATTGATTCCAGGTTTGAGATAGTTGATGTTTATTCTCAACTGGGAAAAGATTCCGAAGAAGTTATAAATAATGATTCGGGTTTATACTTTATTATAGTTGCAAAAAGTAAATAAGTATTACAATTTTTCCATTTGATACATATCCCATTTTAATTTATACTTACCATCCCAATAGATAAAAAAATAAATGAAAGACCCGGCATTGATTACAACCTACAATAATGTTGATGAAATTATCGGTCACCATGAAATACTGCATGAATTTTATAGTATTTATCTAAAAAACGAGCGTGATATAATAGTTTGGTTTCCCCTTTCATATATTGACAGCGATAAAAATTACCCGGTGCTTTATGCACATGACGGACAGAATTTGTTTTCGCCGGCAACCGCATATATAGGTAAAGATTGGCGCGTTGATGAGACTTTAACTAAACTAATTCATCAAAAAAAAATTGAAGAATTTATTGTTGTAGGAATCTATAACACAAAAGATAGGTTGGAAGAATACAACCTTTGGACGGATAAGGGGAAAAATTATTTTCAATTTATTCGTAAAGAATTAAAACCGCATATCGATGAACAATACAGAACCAAAGCAGATAGAAACAATACTTATGTGATGGGATCTTCACTTGGTGGATTGTTCTCATTTCAATTGATTTGGTATTATTCAAATGTGTTTTCAAAAGCGGCTTGTCTTTCAAATTCGTTTTGGGTTGACGACAAGAAAATTTTCAAGGAAGTAAAGAATGATAAAGCACCATTGAAAGATATTACCTTATATATTGACTGCGGTGATGAAGAAAAAAAATTAATTGATGATACAAAAAAAATGATAAAATTATTGCAGGATACCGGTTATGTGAAAAATCAAAATTTGTTTACTCATATTGAAAAAGGCGGCAAACATTCCGAAGAAGATTGGGCAAATAGATTACATTTACCATTCACAAAATTATTCCCGAGGAAAAATGATTCAAGCATCTACATTGGTTAAGAGGTTGGATTTACAGCCGCATCCCGAAGGCGGTTATTTCAAAGAAGTTTATCGATCCAACGAATTGATTAAAGCAGAAGGATTACCTGAACGTTACTCTTCAGAAAGATGTTTCGGCACTTCAATTTATTATATGTTGGAAGGTGAACAGTTTTCCGCATTTCATAAATTGCAATCAGATGAAACTTGGCATTT
>DSBF01000089.1 GCA_011049495.1 Ignavibacteria bacterium | reverse complement strand
CAATAGTTCCGGGCGGTTAAACTGAAATTTCTACAATACATAGTATTAATCATTTTTCTTTTTCAAACGGCAATCGCCCAATCATCCGATACATTGACAATAATTGAAGGGAAGAGAAAGCCTTCCACGCTTACCAGTTTTTTTGATAAAAGACTAAATACATACTCGTTAAATTCAAAGATGTCATACTCACAATCATACGGTAATTATTCATTTTTACTAAATGAAAATTTTCGCTCAACAGTTATAAAAGCAAATCAAAACAGCATTAAAGATGAGAATTATTTTACATTCTCTAATCAATATTCGTTTACAAACTATTTAGCTTTAGGTTTATTATTAAACAACAACACCTTTTCGGATGATAGAAGATTAAGTATAAATAAAACTTCTGTTCTTCACGGTGAAGTTTTTGCAAACATTACTCCCTTCCCTGAATTACAAATAGTACCGTTCGGCGGTATATCACAAAACCAGCAAGTTGCAGTTCTCGATAAAGGAACGGTTTATGGTTCCGAAGCTTTTCTAAGTGAATTGAAATTGGATGATTTTTCATTCAGCGGAAGTGCAAAATTTCAAAATGAGGATATTTCACCACGTAAAAATACTTTGAGGAATTTTAAGCTTGATTTGAGTTCCAGTATCGACCAAAATATTTTCAATAATTTGTCGTTTCAATACTTTGAACAGCGAAGAGATTTCTATTTTGAGAGCGACTCAATAACCTCAAACGCATTCAGCATAACCAACAATATACAAAGCAGAACCGAAGATCAGCTTCAACTTCAGAACAGATTATTATATTTTTCTCCGCTTAATAATTTTTCGATTGATATAAACGGAAGATTATTCTGGCGGAATATTGACCGCGACACCCGTTATGTTCTTGTTGAAAGAGTTACCCAATCTTCCTTTGATACAAAGATTGAAGAATTTAAAATTGACTTCTCCTCAATTGCATCGTACCGAACTTCTGACTTTGAAGGAATATTTAGATTAGCATATTCCGAAAAAGAAGAAAAGCATTCACCCAAACCTATAGCCGGTGCAAACCCGATTTTTTTCAACGAGCGTGAAAAAACCGAATCACAGAAAAATAATTCCGCGAAACTTATCACATTGTCGTTTCAATCAAACTATTTATTATCTGCACGAGATAATCTAACACTAAGTCTTTTTCACCGTAAACTTGTCTATGATACTCCAAGTGATCTTAATTTTGATGACAGAGATGAATTACTCACTACTGCTCGTTTACGATATTTGCGTAACATCAATTACTTTTTTGATATTTTCTTGAATGTTGAAGGGAGTATAAAGAAAATAGTTTACATCTTTGCCGAAAGGAGTTCTAATAACAACGTAAAAAGATTTATTAAATTCTCCTCTGGCGTTACTTATAAAAGCAAGAATATTGTCTCATCCAACAGTGCGGAAGTTTCCGCAAACTATACGGTATATGATTTTGAGGAACTTAATCCTAATTTTAAAAGTTTTTCTTTCAGGCAATTGGCTTTTCGTGATTCAACGGTTATAATCTTTTCACAAAAGATAAAATCTGAAATACAAGGTTTTCTAAAATTGTCGGAACAAGGCGACTTTAGATGGAGTAATTTCAGTAATCAACCGGTTAGATTTTTAAGCGAAGTTTATTTTGAGCCAAAACTTTTTTATGTGCTTGGTCAACTTCAATTAGGAATAGGATTAAGGTATTTTGATTTATCCACTTATAATTATGACAGTAATAATGAAAAGGTACTTGCAACTAATTATAGAAGTATTGGTCCGTTAACCGATATTCGATTAATAATGAATGAAAAATTACGATTAAAAATTTATGGTTATTACGAATTCATTTCTACAGAAAAAGCTTTTACAAACGAACAAGCGAATCTCAATATTCAATTAGAATGGATATTATAAATAAATACAAGCACACTTGATTTAGGTATACACAATTTGATATTTTTACCGAAATCGAAAACTTTAGAATAGAAATTTCGGAGATTATTTGGGTACGGTTTATAGAAAAGAAATATTTAGTGATCCTGAATTAATGCCTGAGGTTGAACAGTTTGTATTGGATGTTGCCGAAGAAATTGGTTTGAATGAAAATAAATTTAATAATATTTCTCTTGCAGTTGCAGAAGCAATTTCAAATTCGATTAAACACGGAAATAAAAACGATAAGAATAAAAAAGTCTTTATTAAAATTGAAGTTAAGAACGACCAAATGATTGTAACACTCAAAGACGAAGGAACCGGGTTTGATCCAAACACAATTCCTGATCCCACAAAACCGGAAAATATTCTAAAAGAAAGCGGCAGAGGTGTACATATAATGCGCTCCCTGCTTGATGACCTAAGATTTAATTTCACTCCAAACGGTACAGAGATAGTACTTATTATAAATCTCAAATAGTTTTATTACAACCGAGATTCTTATTCAATTAAATTCTCATGCTGAATATTGAGTCAATTCTTCATATATTTTAAATAACTGTTTAATCAAATTTAGGGGAGTGAAAATGGCAAGGACAAAAATTGCATTAATAGGTGGTGGTCAAATCGGTGGAGTATTAGCACAATTAATTGCTCAAAAAGAATTGGGTGACGTTGTTATGTTCGATGTTGTTGAAGATATGCCGCAAGGTAAAACTCTTGATATTGCCGAAGCTTCAAGAGTTGACGGGTTTGATGTTACCCTCAAAGGAACAAATGAGTATAAAGATATTGAAGGTTCCGATTTAGTAATAGTTACAGCTGGGTTACCCCGTAAACCCGGTATGAGCAGGGATGATCTTCTTACTACAAATGCTAAAATTATGAAACAAGTTGCCGAAGGAGTAAAACAATTTGCTCCGAATTCAATCGTAATTATTATTTCTAATCCATTGGATGCAATGGTTACTTTGTTCCAAAAAGTTTCCGGCTTTCCGCATCATAAGGTAATGGGGCAAGCCGGGGTTCTCGATTCTTCTCGCTTTGCAACATTTATTGCGTGGGAATTAGACCTTTCAGTAAAAGATGTAAACGCAATGGTACTTGGCGGTCATGGTGATACAATGGTTCCGCTGGTTCGTTATGCGAACGTTAACGGAATTCCGGTAATGGAAATGCTTGAAAGAAAGTATAACGACAAAGCAAAAGCCAAAGAAGTAATGGATGCAATGGTTGAGAGAACAAAAATGGCAGGAGGAGAAGTTGTAAAATTATTGAAAACCGGTTCGGCATTTTATTCTCCGGCTTCTTCTGCAATCGCAATGACAGAATCAATTCTAAAAGATCAAAAAAGATTACTGCCAACATGCGCTTATCTTTCTGGTGAATTTGGTGTCGACGGATATTATGTTGGTGTACCGGCTGTCCTTAGCAGTAAAGGTATTGAAAGAATTATTGAATTAACTCTCGATAAAGATGAACAAGCAGCTTTAGATAATTCTGTAAATGCAGTAAAGAGTCTTGTTACCGATATGGAGCGATTAGGATTTTAGTTCTTTTTATTTATTAATAAAAAAGAGCGACCTCAATTTTTGGTCGCTCTTTTTTTAAAGAGACTTAATATTGCAT
>DSBF01000074.1 GCA_011049495.1 Ignavibacteria bacterium | reverse complement strand
GTTATATATACTTTGAAATTTATCATCCTTTTTGAATTTACTTTTGAGTTTCTCAGCTTTCTCTAAAGCGGGACGAAATTGATACAAATAATACATCGCTTCCAATTCAGTAAATTCTGCGGAAAGTTTTTCATCCTTTTTGGACTGCTGATCATTTTGAATCATCCTGGCAATCTTTAATGCATACCAATATTCTTTTTGTTTTATTGCTTCAGAACACTTTAATAAATACTCTTTCGTATTATTTGAGTTGATTTTCTCACTACCGGCATTTATGTTTTTAGCTGAAGCATACCATTTCTTAATCTCAGTCCAATTTGGATTTTTCCCACGGTCAATTAAAATAGCTAGTTCAAGAGTTTTTTCGGCTTCCGAAAATTTTTCCATACCGGCTAAGGTGCGAGCTTTATTTAGATAAGCCCATGCAAGTGATTCTTTCTGCTGGTGAATTGCAAAATCAAAATCAGAAACTGCACCTTCAAAGATGCTCATTCTCATTAGTAAATAACCGCGGTACAAATGCGCTTTAACCGAATCACCTTTAAGCTCAACTGCTAAGTTGGCATACTCCATTGCTTTAACCGGATTGCCGTTTTCAAGTAAAGCCCATGCAAGACATATAGCAGATTCGCTGTCATCCGGACGGTCACGGTAAACCTTTTTAGCAGCTTCAAGCGCCATTCTGTAGCGACCATTCCACAAGTGGTCGTAAGCTTCTTCTTGTAGTGTATTGAGTTCTTCTGTTGTCATATTATATAATCGACTTCAACAAGTATCTGTAAAGATATGAATTTGAATTGATATATTAAATTTAATAATCATCAGAATAACTTGGATTGAATATAGTTGCAACATTTACAATATTAAGACGTCTAAAAATTCAAAAAACGAGTCTGTTATGAAAAAAATGATGTTGCCCCTGTCATTAATCTTTTTAGTTCTCTTTTTAGGCTGCAGAGAAATGGGTGTTAAAGGGAGCGGTAATGTTGTAACAGAACAAAGATTGATTGAGGATTTTAATAAATTAGAAGTCAGCGGGGCTTATAATATTGAGGTCTTAGTTGGGTTAGAAACATCTTTAGAAATATCTGCCGAAGATAATTTACAACAATACATTCTTACCGAAGTTATTAACAACAAATTGAGAATTGAAAATTCAAGGGCAATTGCACCTAAACGGAAAATAAGAATTAATATCACAGTTCCCGATTTAGAAGAAATCAGTTCGTCCGGTGTAAGCAATATTTATGCAGCCGGAATTGATGAACAAGAATTTTTACTTGATTTAAGTGGAGCCGGATTTATTGAACTGCAGGGTAAAGTTGAACAATTTACAGTGGAACTTTCCGGTGCAGGTAGATTAGAAGCTAAAGAATTATTTGCAAGGTTTGTTGATATTTCCAGCAGCGGTGCTTCAAACGCAGATGTTTATGCTTCCGAATCAATTAGAGCAGAAATTTCCGGTGTTGGTAATATTAATTATTATGGCGACCCCGTTGATATAAGAACTAATGTATCAGGATTGGGAAGGATTATTAAAAGGGAATTCTAGTTTTAAAATTATTATCACATAATTCTATATTCGGAAATAAATTCAATAACCTCTTCGGTTGTTTCTTACCTCATTAAAATCTAATTTTGAATAATACTTAATAACCTTACGAATCTATTTGATTAACAAAAAGAAAATCGGAATTTTAGGCGGCGGACAGCTTGCTAGGATGTCTGCTTTTCAAGCTTATAAACTTGGTTTCGATATTGCAATTTTAGAAAAAGAAAAAAAATCTCCCGCCGGTCAATTAACACATAATGAATTTGTCGGCTGGGTTAATGACGATAAACTGTTAAAACAATTTGCAGAGGAATGTGATATTATCACATTAGAAAATGAATTTATAGATGCGGACAGATTGAAATTTATTGAATCACTCGGTAAAAAAGTTATTCCATCCTCAAATACAATTAGATTAATTCAAGACAAATTCACACAAAAAAAAACTTTATTAAAAAATAACATTCCCGTACCGAATTTTATTGAAGTAAAATCAATAAATGATTATGAAAGAATCTCTGCAAAATTGGGGAAGCGATTTATTGTTAAATCCAGAAAAATGGGTTACGATGGATACGGAAATGCGGATGTTAAAAATGTAATTGAATTTAAGGAAGCTTATAAGAAATTGACAAACCGTCATTCTAATCTTTATGCCGAAGAATTTGTAAAATTCTCCAAAGAATTGGCA
The DNA here is from genome assembly GCA_011049495.1 of Ignavibacteria bacterium. GTDB lineage: Bacteria > Bacteroidota > Ignavibacteria > Ignavibacteriales > Melioribacteraceae > SURF-28. Next base: position 1,343 of record DSBF01000074.1, on the reverse strand, counting down.
GTAATGGTTGTGCGGACTAAAAAAGAAATAAAAACATACCCGGTTGTTGAGACAATTCAAAAAAATCATATTTGTCATACGGTAATTGCCCCGGCTCAAATATCAAAAAGAAAATTAAAGGAAGCAGAAGAAATTGGAATCAAATGTGTTAAAGCTGTTAAAGGTTTCGGCTTGTTTGGTATCGAAATGTTTATTGATGCAAAAGGAAAAATATTAGTAAATGAAATGGCACCTCGTCCGCATAATTCCGGTCATTATACAATTGAGGGATGCGTAACTTCACAATTTGAAAATCATGTTAGAGCAGTATTGAATTTGCCGCTCGGTTCAACTGATCTTGTAAAACAATATGCGGTCATGATTAATTTACTTGGTAAAAGAAATGGCGAAGGGACTGTTCAAAATTATAAAGAGAGTTTAGGTGAACCCAATCTTCATCTTCACATTTATGGAAAAGCGAAATCCAGAATTGGAAGAAAGATGGGGCATATTACTATTGTTGGTGACAATTTGAATGTAATTCTTCGTAAAGCAAAACAAATGGAGAAGAAAATAATAATTTAATTCTCTGTGAAACTCTTATCCTTTGTGGTTGACGATTTACTGCAAAGAGCATAAAGTGACACAAAGAAAAACGGAGATCTAAAATGTCAAGCAAACCGTTAGTCGGAATAATAATGGGAAGCGATTCCGATCTTCCCACAATGGAAAAAGCTTTCGAACCACTAAAAGAATTTGGTATTCCTTACGAGGTTAAAATAGTCTCAGCTCACCGCACTCCTGATTATATGGCAGAATATGGAAAAACTGCTCACGAAAGGGGATTGAAAGTTATTATTGCCGGAGCCGGTGGAGCAGCGCATTTACCGGGTATGACAGCATCATACACTCCATTGCCGGTTATCGGAGTTCCGGTTGAAAGTAAATCTCTGAATGGATTAGATTCACTTCTCTCAATCGTCCAAATGCCGGGTGGAGTTCCGGTCGCAACTGTTGCAATTGGTGGAGCAAAAAATGCGGGAATTCTTGCTTCTGAAATCATCGCAACATCAGATGAAAAACTTCAACAAAAAATCATAGCTTACAAAAAGAAAATGGCTGATGAATCACAAGCAAAGAATGCCAAGTTGTGAATTAATTCATATTGGCGAAAGATATGTTGTGGATTTAGCTCCATATAATTGTTAGAATTGGGCTAATGAGAAAACAAGTTTGTTTGTATTATTAGCACACGAATTTATTTGAGTGATTAAGAATATCTGACACGAGCACAACTAATCAAATCATTATGTAATTTAACCCATCCTATCCATAATAAGGACTTTAATATCTCATAAAATAAT
>DSBF01000559.1 GCA_011049495.1 Ignavibacteria bacterium | reverse complement strand
TGTATGAGTTATTGGATAAACAAATACTCTATTACTGCATATATGAGAATAGGAAAGACAGATTAAATTATAATCAATTAATTAAAAAATTAGGTTGACGCTTATGGTTAGCTAACGGATTAGGATTTTCACGAAGTTAAATCGAGTTCTATAATAAATGCGAAGAAATATTGAATGAAAATATTAGTAGTAAACTGGCGCTGTCCAAAAAACCCGGAGATGGGTGGAGCCGAAGTCCATATGCACGAAATTTTTAAAAGAGTGGCTGCAAAAGGACATAAAGTAACATACGCAGCTCATAATTTCAAAGGTGCACCGTCAAAGGAAATGTTTGAAGGTGTGGAAATTATTAGAACCGGCAATAAATTTCTTTTCAATAGACAATTCAAGAACTTCTATAAAAATCATCTTGCTAAAGAAAAGTATGATTTAATTGTCGACGATATTTCAAAAATTCCTTTGCGAATACCTGATTACATTAATAAACCGGTTGTCGGAATCATCCATCACATCCATGGGAAATCACTCTATAAAGAATTGCCGAAATTATTGGCAAACTATATAATCCGTGCAGAAAAAATGATCCCGAAAGTTTACCGTAACACCCCGATTTTTGCAGTTTCACAAAGTACTAAAAACGAATTGATTGAATTAGGACAGCCGGAAAACAAAATTGATATACTCTATAACGCAATTGACCATGATTTGTTTGACAAGATTAAGGTTGATAAATATGAAGAGCCGACTATATGTTATATAGGCAGAATAAAAAAATATAAAAACTTGGAAGCTGTTATTGATGCTCTGCCAAGTGTGATTGAAAAAATTCCCAATTTGAAATTTAAAATCGGTGGTTCGGGTGATCATCTTCCCAAATTGAAAAAATATGTCGATGCAAAAGGATTATCGGCTAATGTAGATTTTCTCGGCTACTTATCGGAAAAGGAAAAAGCTGAAGAAATGGCTAAATCATGGTTGTTCATTACTATGGCTTTAAAAGAAGGATGGGGAATTACCGTAATAGAAGCCAACGCCGCCGGTACTCCTGTCCTTGGTTCGGATGTTCCCGGGCTGCGTGATTCAATTAAAGATAATGTTACCGGCAAACTTGTTGAATTAGATAATTCTCAACAGCTTCAAAATGTCCTGATTGAATTATTAGACAACAAAAAGAAACTTCAAGAAATGTCAATCGAAGCAAAAAAATGGGCTTCGAATTTTACATGGGATAATTCTGCAGATCATTTTCTAAAGAAAGTTTATGAATGGTACCCGGCTTTAGAACATGTCTAATTCCAGGAGTTACCCCGAAATTTAAATGAGTATTCAACTAAGTTGTTTAGTTTATTACACATTTAGCAGTTGGCAAATGGAAAAATTAACTATATGGAGTATAACAATATTTTATTTATTTGCGCATTACCGGCTTACGCTTTTGCCTTAGGATTGAGCGAATAAAAATACAGCACATAAAACGAGTCGCCTTTATTTAGCCGCGAATACGCTAATTTATTCGCGAATTAGCGGCATACGCTTTTTGCCGTGGATACGTAAATGATAAATTGTCGATTTAACTGTTCTTAGAATTTTGGAGTAACTCCTGTCTTATCCGGATAATTTTTACCGGTTATTTTTTATATATTGTCCAACTCTAAATAATTGATTTTGCAATGAGTTACAGAGATCAGAAAAAATATTTTGAAACTTTAAAAAGATATGAACGCAAGTTAGATTCTAAGGAAAAAGAAAGATACGATATGTTGTTAAAGCGTCATAAAGATGATGAAGACCTCGATAAAGCATCGTTGGAATTTTTAAGAGAATTGATTGAAAAGTATCACACCAACAGACCAAAACCAAATCTTGATGATCTTTTCAAAAAACCTGATGCTTAACTTATCAGTTATAACTGTTTACTAAAGGTAATTAATGATAGAATGGAATGATTACTGGGCAGCTTACTCTACTTCAAAAGCTGAATTATGGATGATCGGTGAAAGAGATGTCCTATTAAACAAATACCTTGATCTTATAGATAAACCGGTTAAAAAAGTTTTGGAAGTCGGCTGCGGTTTCGGATCTAACATAAAATTACTGAAATCAAAACGAAGCGATGTTGTAGTTTACACGTTAGACAACAGCGAAATTGCTATCGAGAAAATTAAAGAGACAATTCCAAATTCATATTTAGGCGATTGCAGGGAAACTCCTTTTGAAGATAATCAATTCGATTTAGTTTATAGTGCCGGATTGATGGAACACTTCAAGGATGAACTTCCGTTTATTAATGAAATGAAACGTATTGTAAATACATCGGGGTATTTAGTTACATTTGTTCCGGCAAAAATTTCTTTGTGGCAGTTATACCAATTACTGCATTTCGGCAATTGGCAGCATGGTTATGAAAAAGCTTATTCTTATTCCGGGTTAAAAAAATTATTCGAAGAAAATAAATTTAATATAAACGAGATAACCGGTATAGACCCTTTCAGCATAAACGGATTTTTGATGAAATTGATGAACAAATCATTCGAACCGTTGTTTAAAAAGTCTTTTATAAAAAGCGGTTATACAGAACTTTGTATTGTTACTCAAAAATAAAATTTAGATAGATATTCAATTGAGGGATTAATGGATTTTAACAAACTACACAAAATAATTGCAGCATTTGTTTTCTTTGTGGCACTGATTGTTTATGTATCAACAGCCCAGGTGTCGGTTTCATTTTGGGATTGCGGTGAATTCATTGCCGCTTCATTTTTACTTCAAGTTCCTCATCCTCCGGGTACACCTTTCTTTTTAATTCTCGGAAGAATTTTTTCAATAATTCCTTTTGCCGAAGATATTGCTTTCAGAGTTAATATGATCTCTGTTATATCCTCGGCATTTACTGTATTGTTTGTGTACCTAATTGTTGTTAAGCTAATTAACCTTTTTAATAAGGAAGAAAAGGGATTATTAGACAAACTAGGAACTTACCTTGCTGCTGCAACCGGCGCACTTTCGCTTGCCTTTGCAGATACTTTTTGGTTCAACGCCGTTGAAGCCGAAGTTTATGCCCTATCAACATTCTTTATTGGAATTGTTACATGGCTTATAATGGTATGGAATGAAAAAGCCGATGAAGAAGACAGCAGTAAATATTTGATATTGATTGCTTACTTAATCGGTATTTCAACAGGCGTACACTTACTGGCTGTACTTGCAAGTGTTGCGATTGTTATGGTTGTAATTTTCCGAAAGTATGTTGATGACTTCGAAAACCTAAAGAAGACAGGAATACTGCTTGCAATTCATGGCGGTATAATTTTATTACTTTTAATGGCACTTTGGGCAGGACAGACCCACTCATCCCCTGTTGGTTATGAAGAAGCCGCGGATTTTGATTCGCGAGTTTTAATGATTGCCGGAATAGTCAGTTTGGTCTTTGTTTTATTTTTTAGAAAGCAAATCTTCTCAAAAAATTCTTTTTATCTTCCTATGTTTATTGGCAGTGTTGTTTTGTTGTCAATTTATCCCGGAATTGTAAAATATATTCCGAACCTCGTCGCTACTATCGGTAAGAATAACCTGGTATTAGACATTGC
>DSBF01000499.1 GCA_011049495.1 Ignavibacteria bacterium | reverse complement strand
ATGCTGGACACCGCTATACCTATTTTTGCAGTTAAGCATTTTTTTTCTCCCCTCTGTTTTGTTTAGTTAGTCCCGGCAAATGATTCTTTATTTGCTTCCTTCAATGCAGCAAGCCGGAGAAAAGACGACATAGTTAGTCCCCTCTTTTGTGATTCTTCCTTTATAAGTTTCTTCTGCTCGCCGGAAAGCACTACATTTAAATAGTCATATCTTTTTCTAGGTTTTTGGGGTTGTTGGTTCATTGTTTATTCCTTCTTCTATTGTTGGTGAAAAATTTGCTGTAAGTGTAATGATTGTTGTAAAAATTTAAGGTGTGAATTCTGCAAAAAGTTTTTATTCGGATACTTTTTTTTTATTTTTCTCTTGACAAAAGGAAAATCGCTATGCAAAGAGCAGGTTATATAAAGGTTACTTTTCAATTCCACCGGGAAGGGAGTCAATGGGTGGGAGAATGTCTCGAACTCGGGACATCTACCTATGCAGCAACTCTTGAGGAAACCGAAAGTGAGCTAATGGAATTGGTTACTTTGCATCTCAACACACTTGCCGATTTAGGCGAAAGGGAAAGGTTCTTTTCTGAAAATGGAATTGAAATTTTCTATAACGATTTACCAAAAACTGTGACCATAAATTCTGTAAACCCGGATTTCTATGTTAAAGCACACTTCCACAATTTACCCGTAACTGTCGGTTAATTATGGCTGCTGATTTACCGGCAATATCACCAAAAGTTTTAATAAAAATATTAGAAAACGAAGGTTGGCAAAAAAAGAGAAGGGCTAATCACGGCTTGGCGATGGCAAAATTCTTTGAAGGTAAAAATTATATTACGATTATCCCTACAAAAGATAAATCTATACCTAAAGGGACTTTGATGGCAATCTTAGGACCTAAACAAACCAAAATCGGTAGAGATCGTTTTTTAGAATTATATAAAACATATAAAGGGAAAGGTTGATTTTACTAATCCGCTGCTTCTCTTATGAATTTTATTCTAAGTTATTTTTTTTCTGGTTGGCTGAAGATTTGTTTTACAGTAGGTATTTTTTAATCAGATCGTTGCTTAAATCCCTTCTCATTGTTTCCAATGCTTCATCGTGGATTAGTTGTTTTTCATTAATTAAGGAATCATAAACTATTTTTATAACGGCATACTCAATTAGCTCCGGTTTGTATTTCTTTTGTCTCTTTAATCTCTTAATGATCAATACCGGTCGGATATTTTCCTTCAACAATTCCATTATCTCATCGTAAATTCTTAATCCTTTTTCACCGTCTATCTTTGTCTGGTTACTAACCTTTTTCTTTGATTTGGTTTCTCTAATCCGCTTCATATTTTTTATAACAGTTTCCTTTTTTCCCAAACTTTTCCTTTCCATAAGTTGAAAGATTTCAGCATCGGTTATTTTCCCTTCCCCTCGTTCAGCTCTTCGGTTATCGATCATCTCCCTCAAAAATAAAAAGTTATTCTCAAACCTCTTTACCTGTTGAATCTTGAGTTCAATAACTGCAAAATCTTTTTCCCTTGCTCCTTTTACGTAATGGTAGAACAACAAGAGCCGGTTAAGTTGAAGCTCGGCTTTATCGTTAAGTTTTTTACTGCATCCTTTGAGGATTACGCTAATGAACTGATTTTCGGAAACGGGTATTACATTTTCGCCGGTTTTTTTATTCATTCTTTCTAATCGTTTCCTTTCTGTATCCGGGAACTCGGCTTTGGAACGTTCAGGTAAGATGGAAGGATATTTCGAAGATAAGACATTTAGTGATTCGTTAAAAATACGTGGATAGTTCTCAAGCGTGAAGAAATAAAAATCGAACAGATTAATTAATTGGGTTGTGTGGCTTTCGCTCCATTGACTAATAAGCAATGAATTTGTAATTATTAACAGTTCCTTGAAGGATTCTCTTTGTTCTCTGTTTCGTTCAAAATAGTGTGGAAAGAAATTCCGATTTGTCTCAAAGTTACGTGCAAGTTCATCCGCAGCATCTTTTAATAATTTTGATTTGGCTTTATCATATCGCTTGGCGGTCATTCCGTTTTGGATATTTCTAATTCAATCTTTTCGATTCGTGTAATTTCCTTATCGGATTCGGTTCGTTTATTGAGAATAGATTCAATGTTCTTCTGCTCAGCTTTAGTTATCGGTGGTATTTTTAATTTTTCAATTTCTATGATCAATTTCGTTTTCATTTGTAAGCATCCTTTCTATGAATAACCGTGTGTAAGAGAATCACAGTTTCATTCTCAAGTTTATCATATTCAAAAATTATTCTATAATCTCCTACTCGCAGTCTATAATCACTGCCGGATTTTAATTTTCTTATATCAAGGTTTTCTTTACCAGTCTCTAAATCTTTAATTTTGGTGATGATTCTATCAATGGTAATTTTAGGGAACTTGTTTAGGTCTTTCTCGAACTTTTGAGAAGATATTACTTTCATTTTAAACCGAGTTCTTCTTTATATTCATTAAAATCTCGAAACTCTCCTCTTTTAATTTGCTCCCTCGATATTTTTAATGCTTCAATTTCACTTTGGCTAAGTTCTTCGTCTTCTATTTTAGCTTTTCTTAATAATTCGAGAACCCTCAGGTCATTTTTCCTTTGTTCTAAAAACTCTGCAAAGTGTTCAAGACTACTTAATTCGAGCGGTTCTAATCTCTCTACTATAGAAAATATTTTTTTCTTAGTCTCTTTGATTGTCTGTGTGTTCATAAGAACTCCAATAATACTTTTGGTTAAATTGATGCTTTACTTGTTTAATTCTTCATCTGATTTCTCTTTCATTTAAATAACTCCGAATGAGTTCCGGTCCTTACAAGTATCAGCTTTGCTTCATCAATTTTGTAAATCAGCAGCAAATCGGGATTAATGTGGCACTCTCTATGGTGTGCATATTTCCCTTTCAACTTATGGTCTCTGAATTTTTCCGGTAACTTCTCACCATTTTTTAATCTGTTTACAACTGATTGCATTTGTTCAGACTCACTCCCTTCCTCCGGGATTCGTTTCAAATCCTTCTTAAACTTACTAGAAAAATGGACTGTTAAGATCATTTGCGTAAGTCTTCAAACATTTCGTCAATATTTGTATATCCTTTACTGTAATTTCCCTTATCAACCTCTTCCATTGCTTTAATCGTTTCTTCATTAGGAACTTTCAGTTCAAGCGGAAACTCTTTTCTATTTACGAGATTTCGGAAAAATATTCTAACGGCTTCACTTTCAGAGATACCAATTTCATCTAGAATCTTTTTTGATTTCTTCTTTAAAGATGGCTCCAATAGAACTCTTATTTCTGCGGTTTTTCTTTCAGCAACTTTTCCCATTTCTTATTACTCCATTTTTATGGAGTAATATAAGAACTAACTTGAATTGAATCAAGGTTTTTTTATTTCGCTGTGGATTTACGGAGCTTCTTAATTCTCTTGTAGTGATATTTGTAGTAATCGTAAATAGTGCGTTTTGATATCCCTTCCTTTTCCGAAAGTCTTATTGCAATTTTGTTCAATGAATCTCCGGTGTTTAATTCTCTTTGGAAATCATCAAAGAAAACTCTTCTGAACATCTCAACAACCGGAAGATTTTTT
>DSBF01000147.1 GCA_011049495.1 Ignavibacteria bacterium | reverse complement strand
ATAATTTCTCTTTTCTGATTCATCTATTATTTTTTCTTTATTTCTATTATTTAAATAGTCGAGTGCTTTTTCGTGTAATTTCAAAAACGCCTTAAAAGCATCTTTAGTTGCTGATCCTTCTGATATTCCCAAGGCGTAACTTGCATTATCAACAAGAAAGTTAGGTTTAATATTATTTTTAGAAATCTTTCCAGAGCGATCTGCTCTTATGGGCACTGAACGTGTAATTTCATCTTTAAAAGGACCTTTCAACTGCATTTTGTTTTTATCTATATCAAGTTCAATAATCCAATTGATCAATCTGTAATCATATCCAATTGCAAGTTCTTGATACTGTTTTTCACTTTTAAATCTTTCTGAAGATTGTACTAATGCATCTATCATTCCCATCTCAAACCTCCAGATTCATAATTTCATTATGGATAGATACAGGCAAACTATCTTTATCTTTTTCAACGAGCCAACCGTTTTTTACTTCAGCATTAAAAAAGAATCGTTTAGCATAACCTTTTACTTCAGTGTGTTTAGGTTCATCTTCATTTGTTTTTTCGTGGCGAATGAACTCGAGTTGGTCTTCAGGATGTTTCTTAAAATAATTCTCATCTTTGATGTAGGCAGTATCATAAAGCATTGTTCCGATATCGCGATTCAAATTTTCATCAGGTAAATATTTTTTATCATCTTTGGATTTATCCCCAAGCCATTCGAAACAAGCAGCAAACTCACGGCAACCAAGATAAGGTTTATGAAAGTATTGACCGCTTTCAGCACGACGCCGGAAAGTATCCAGATGTTTTCCAATATTGGTTTCTCCATTTCTTAACACAATCCAGGCTTGTATTCGATAAGCAACATTTGTAAGAATCAGACTAGTTCTCTGTTGTCTATCCTCATCAATTGTTTTTGGTTTCCCTCGAGTTGATTGTCTGCTTGATAATTCATTTCTAAGAAGTGACCATTGAGAACCCTCTCGCAATATTCCAATCCTACGAATGTGATAATAAATCTGTGGTTTCCAATAAATTGCTTCCAGAATACCACGTGCTGCTGAGGGAGTAATAACAGGATAACTAACTCTTTCAACTTTAAATTCAGGTCGGGTGAAGCAGGCATATTCACCCCAAACCTTAATATCAACAATTGACATAATAATTTCTCCTTATATTATTAAATCTGATGGGTCTCTTATTATATCTCTAATGCCACGATGAGTTTTTTCGTCATAAACTCCAATCCATTTATAGAGATTTGTGTTAGTTTCATCTATAGGAACTATACATTCTTTTATATCTTCTTTTTGAGTATCATAGTAATGCAAATTGACGATGTATGGCATTAATGCCCGCCAGGTTTCTCGTGAAGGTTTCTCCAAATATTTTTGTAAACGCTTTTCACCTTCATTATTATCATAGGTAAGAATTACAACTGGTACAGTGTCTTCAATCAGTTTATATTTTTCAGCAACAACCGGAAAATCCAATTCTTTGCGATCGGATTGTATGTTATATTTATCAAGATTAACATCTCTGAACATCATCTGAAAAAACTCTGTATATAAATCCGGATCGTGTAATTTTTCGGGTTTATTACGCTTCAGCAATATTCCGGCATTTTCTATTCCTAACTTATATGTTTGACTTGGAGATCGTTGTTCTGGAAAATCAAATATTATCACTTTTCCCTTTGTATTTCGTTTATCATTTCGATTGCACCTTCCGGCAGCTTGAACTATTCGATCTAAAGGCGCAATCGCCCTAAAGACAACTGGGAAATCCAGATCAACACCCGCTTCAACAACTTGTGTACTAATAAGTCTTACAGGGGCAGTGTCGCTTGAGTTAAGTTTATCAGTAACTTCTTTTAGAATTTTCTTCCTATGTGCACCACAAAGAAGAGTTGAGAGATGATAAAGTCCATCAACTTTTCGTTCTCTCAAAGCTTCCAAAGCTTCCAATATTTTTAGTGCGTGCTTTCTAGTATTTAAAATTGTTAAAGACTGTGAGTTTGCTTGTTGTGCTATATCATCAGCTAATTTTTCAAGCGAATTAAATTCTTTTAGTGGAGAGTATTCTACACGTTTAAGAATATCGAAGTATGTTTTGTAGTCAGGCAGTATTTCAGTAATTCCTTCAAAAGATTTGAGATATGGGGTACTATCAAAAGCAGGTTGTGTTGCAGTTGAAAGCACCAATGTAACTCCATAATCGTCAACAAGAGTTCGTAGTACATCTATTGTGGGTTCGACAAGTTCAGGCGGGAGTGTCTGAATTTCATCAAGTATCAAAATACTTTTGGCAATGTTGTGTAGTTTTCTACATCTACTTGGTTTATTATTAAATAAACTTTCAAAGAGCTGAACAGTAGTTGTTATAATTATTGGATAATCCCAATTCTCAGATGCCAAACGTTGTCTTAAATAGTTTTCGTCTTGGTTATTTTCTTCTTTAACCTCTACTTGACTTTGATGTTCAAGTACAAAATTATCTCCAAATATTTCTCTATATACTTTAGCATTTTGATCAATGATACTGGTATATGGTAAGGCGATAATTATTCTTTGGAAACCGTGCGTTTTATTTACAACCGCATGTTTTAGTGCGAATGCCATTCCAGAAAGAGTTTTACCCCCGCCAGTTGGTACGGTTAACCTAAAAACTCCAGGCTGATTCTTTGCCGCTTCTACACAAGAAAAGTAAATTCTATTGCGAATTTTATTAAGCTTATCTTCTCTATTTTGCCACATCATTTTTAACTGCTTCGCTCTAAAAATTGGCCATAAATCTGATGGTCGTACTGAATTTGTTCTAATTACTGATTTCATAACATCAAAATGTTTTTCAGTATCTAAAAAATCAGCGTCAACCAATGAAGAGAATAGCATACGTAGAAGTAGCTCTTGTTTGAATTCATTATCGGGAAATTTTTCAGGGGTCACTAAAGAAAAATTTCCTAAGAAATCTTTCATTATTTTTTTTATTGAATCATTTTCTTTTTCTTTCCACCATTTATGTAATTTCCCATCTTGTGTAATAACTTTGTGTTGTGAATCCAATCCGCCGTGATGTCCCAGTGCACATATTGCTAGTGGTAAATTCATTTTATTTTGTTGAAGTAATAACCACCAAAGAAATGATGAACCTTGAATCGAATGAGTGGTTTTAGCTGCTTTTTTACCTTTGTTGCAAGCTATTAAATATTCTTGAAATTTTGGATTTACTTTTCCAAGGTCGTGGAATAGTCCTAAAATAAATCCGGCATGTTTATAACCGAAAGATTTACCAAATATTGATGCTGTTTTAGCGGTCTCTGATAAATGCTCAACCAATAGATGCCATTTATCAGGGCATTCCTTTGATGGCGTATGCGCAATAAACTCTCTCTTCATTTTATACTTACCCTCTTTACAATTGTTTACGAATATTTAACTCTTTTTTCTTTAACAGAAAACCCGATTTTTGTTTTTGGTTTATCCGGCGGTACCAGTAATTGATTGATTGCCTCAAAAATTGCTGCAATTTGTTCATCGTGCGTTTCAATTTTCAATTCCAATTCTTTTAGTTTTTCTGCAAGTTCTTTATGAGTTGCTAAAATTTCTCTT
>DSBF01000042.1 GCA_011049495.1 Ignavibacteria bacterium | reverse complement strand
GGTCAAAGGTTATTAAAAGGTATTCATGTAATTTTTGATGTTCGTCCTTTCAAGGTACACTTTTACGGCTGTTTAGTAATGGTATTCTCTATCGGCGGCATACTGCTTTATTTTCAAATTGCAAATTCTACAATATATCATATTATAAGAGCAGTAACGGAATATAAATTTCTTTAAGAGGGTATTTTGTATTTATCCAAACTAGAAATATTCGGCTTCAAGTCGTTTGCTAATAAGACCCCAATTCACTTAACAAAGGGAATAACCGGTATAGTTGGTCCAAACGGATGCGGAAAAACCAACATAGTTGATGCCCTAAGATGGTGTCTTGGTGAGCAGAAATCGAGCACACTGCGAAGCGATAAAATGGAAAACGTCATATTCAACGGAACAAGAAATAAAAAACCGATGGGTATGGCTGAAGTATCACTGACTCTTATTAACGATAAAGGAATTTTACCTACCGAATATTCCGAAGTTACAATCACACGAAGAATATTTCGTTCAGGAGAAAGCGAATATCTTTTAAACAAAAATATCTGCCGGCTTAAGGATATTACAAACCTGTTTATGGATACGGGGATGAGCACAAATGCCTATTCTGTTATCGAACTAAAAATGGTTGAAACAATTCTTAGCAACAAAGCCGAAGAACGCAGAAGAATGTTTGAAGAAGCCGCGGGCGTCAACAAATATAAATTACGAAGAAGACTTGCACTCAAAAAATTAGACGAAGTTAAATCCGATCTCACCCGCGTAAATGATATTGTCTCCGAGGTTGAAAAAACCGTACGCTCTTTGGAGCGACAAGCTAAAAGAGCTGATAAGTATAATCAAATTCAATCCATACTGCGCGAGAAAGAAGTTGATTTGGCAGAACGAGAGTGGGCTTTGTACACTAGAAATAAAAACAATGCACTCGAAAAAATATCTATTCTCAATGAACGTAAAGGAGTAGTCGATTCGGAAATAAGAAGAATTGAAAACGAGCTGCTAAAATTTAGAGAACAGATTGAAGAAATTGAAAAAAGATTACGCGATAAACGTTATTATATCAGGCAACAAAATGATAAGATTCATGAATCACAAAAAATAATTTCTGTTGCTGAAGAAAGATTAAATTCTCACGAAAGTAATCTTCTTCGCTACCATGAAGAATTAGAAGACTATAAAGAGCAGCTTCATCTTGCAGAATCACAAATTGAATCAAACCGCTCTAAATTAAGTGAACTTGATGTAGAAATCGAAAAGAAAAAAGAAGAACTGCAAAAATTTGCATCCGAAATTGAATTAAAAAAAGAACGACTCGAAACCCAAAGAAATGTTCTAAGCGAAAAAAGAGAAGAAGTTCTAAATAAATTCCGGGATCTCACTGCTAAAGAAAATCAATTGGATAATTTTAATGAAGCACGCGCAAACATAGATCGTTCCATTCAGAAGTTGAATGAAAAAATCCAAACAATAACAAATAATATTGCTAAGACAGTTGGGTTTTTAGAAGAACTGCAAAACGAAAAAGACGTTGCAGAGAATAAATTAAAAGCTTCTGAAAAAGAGTACTCGGAAAAACAAACTCAAAAAGAAAAACTCGAAAAAGAATTGAATGCTCTCCGCTCTAATGAGGCTGAGATAAAATCGGCAATTCATATTCTTCGAGATAAAATTGATTTTATTAATACACTCATTACTAACCTCGAAGGAATCTCGCAAGGATCAAAAGTCCTTTTGGAAAGCGAGGGATGGACGGAAAGAGAAAAACAAATTTTTGCGGATGTTGGAACAACGGAAGAAAACTTTAAATATGCACTTGAAGCCGCACTTAAACCTGTGTTGAATAATTTACTTCTCGAAAGCACAACTGAACTGCAAAGTGCTGTAGAATATTTAAAGAAAAATGATCTTGGCAAAGCATCGTTCTTTGTTCTTGAAAATATTAGAACTCGGCAAAATGGGTTGATTGGGCAGCTAAAAAACTTTTCACTAAAGAGAAAAAGAAAGCAGCTCTCAAGAGAAGTTGGATTTGTGGACTGGGCAGCCAACCAAGTTAAAACCGACGATAAATGGAAACCATATTTTAACAAAGTATTAGCTGATTCTGTTATTGTAAAAGATCTGGAAACAGCAGTAAGATTGAGTAAGAAATACAATCATTTTAGTTTTACAACATTAGACGGCGATCAAGTTCAACTTGATGGTATTATATATGCCGGTTCGCTGCCAAAGATTGACGATTCAATTTTTGGTAGAAAACAGATGCTGGAAGAACTAAAAAAGGAATTTCCAAAGTTAGAAACAGAACTGCAGAATGTTCACAAACAAATTTCACAAAAGGAAACTGAAATTTCTGCAATCAATCTTAAATCGTTTTCGGAACGTGGAAAGTTTTTGCTGAATGATATTTCCAATATAGAAAAACAAATTGCACAGCTTGAATTCGAAAATAAAAAAGCCTCCGAGGAAATAGATAAATCACAAGATGAAATTCAAGAACTTGTTGGTAAATCAAATAGGTTGGATAGCGAGATTAATGATTTGAACCAGCAATTAAACGAAAAACGTGAGGAAAAGAAAAAAGAGGACCTTCATCTTAAAGACTTAGAATCGGAAGTTGCAACTTTAGATCACGAATATCGATCAGCGTTAGACATGCAAAATACTCACAAAGTTGAGTTGGAAAGACTACTCGGTCAAAAAGATAATACGCAAAATTCATTAAATCGATCGGAAGAAAACAAAACTAACGCAGAAACAAATATTTCAAAACGTGAAAATGATATTACCAACACATCCGATGAAATTGAAATCATAAAAGAAAATATTTCTGTTAAGAATGAAGAACTCACAGAAATTGAGAAAGTCCGTGAAAGTTTAATAACCGAAGAAAGAGGGATCGAATCCGAACTTCAAGCAGTTAAATCAGAATCAATAGAATTAGAAAGCGGACTTTCGGAATTGCGAAAAGAAAGAGAAAACATTTCCGATTCAATTCATGAATCGGATCTGCAAGTTAGCGAGATTAAGCTGCGCATGGAAAATCTTCTTCAAGATATGCAAGAAGATTATGCAATGGAAATCGAGTTGAAAGAATTTGATGACCTTGACTCGTTCGACTTCAAAGAGCGGCGTTCCGAAGTTCACGAGCTTAAAGATAAGAAAAAAGGACTTGGACCAATTAATCTTCTTGCTTATTCGGAATTTGAAGAAGAAAACGAACGATTAGAATTTCTATTGAAACAAAGAGATGATTTAATTGAATCCGAAAAAGATTTAGTGAGTTCAATAAAAGAAATTAATCAAACGGCTCAAGATATTTTCATAAGTACTTTTGAACAAATTCGTGCATCATTTCAAAAAATATTTAGAACACTTTTTGATCCTGGTGACGAAGCTGATCTTGTTTTAGAACAAGATACCGATCCGCTTGAAGCCAAAATAGAAATCATAGCAAAACCAAAAGGAAAGCGTCCCACTTCAATTGAACTTCTTTCCGGCGGCGAAAAAACTTTAACTGCTACTGCATTATTGTTTGCTATTTATCTTGTTAAACCTTCTCCATTCTGTGTACTCGATGAAGTTGACGCTCCTCTTGATGATGCAAACATT
>DSBF01000592.1 GCA_011049495.1 Ignavibacteria bacterium | reverse complement strand
GTTGTAAGGATAGCTGTTAAGATTAACATTAACTTTTTTCATTAAGTAAACTCTTTATTTGTTTGGCAATTTTATCTACTGTTACTCCAATCCTAGTTTGATCAGTGTTAATGACCAAGTCGGCTTGTTCGTAATCGTCTTCTCTTTTTTTTAGAAGTCCATCAATCTTTTCCAGGAACTCATCTTCACTCTTCTCGCCAAGCACAAGTTCTTTGAACAACGGTCTATCAATTTTGTTTTTCAATCTTTTATATAATATTCCCGGTGTAGCTTTAAGGTAAACTAAGATACCGGAATTTTTTATTATTTCAAGATTTCTTTTTTGTGAAATCGTACCGCCCCCCAATGCTATAACAACATTGGCTGATAAAGACAATTCAAATAACGCCTCGTGTTCAATTTTTCTAAAATACTCTTCTCCATGCATTTCAAAAATATCAACAACTTTTTTGTTTTCTTTTTTTTCAATTACTTTATCCAAGTCATAGAACTCCCAGCCAAGTACATTCCCAAGAATTGGTCCGATTGTACTTTTTCCGCTTGCCATAAAACCTGTTAAATAAATAATATTCTTTTTTGACATAATTATGAACTGCAAAATAAATAAAATATTGAAGGAAAAAGAATGTTAGTAAAAATTAGAAATGCAAAACAGCACCGATTGAGAAAGTCATACCATCAATATTAACTCTGGTAGGAAAAGCTTCTTGTGGCAAAACTCTGATTGAACCTTCATACGTAAAAAACTCTTTATCGTATTTGCTTTCCATTTTGAAATCGGGGTCTCTAAATTTCATTTCTCCTCTAACAGAAAAATAATCCGTTAGCATATATTCCATCCCCAATCTTCCGTGTATACCCCATGAAAAGTCACGGTTCACATTAAGTAGACCAACATTAGCAAAATCACGAATGTATTCCCCGATATAAATACCGGCTCCACCGCCCATAAAAAACTTAAAATTTTCTGTTGAAAAAGGAATATAGTAATAGACAGACAATTCAATTGGAATCATTCTAAATCCTTCTTCAACTTCAACACCGGCAAGCTGGGATGGGAATCCAATTACATTTCTTTGTTTGGATACTTTTTCTATGTACTCTGTCCCTAATCCAATTATTATAGATTCACTTATTCTATAACGGAAATCGATAGAACCGCTGTATATATCAACGAGTTCAACGTTTTCCTCTCTTAACAGTTTTTGAATTGCATTAGGATTTAGAAAGAATCTAGCTGTTGTTGTGTAGTTAGCTGAAAATGATAAACTAAATTGTTTTTCTCCGTATTGCGAAAAAATTTGAATAGAGAAAAAACATAAAAGTAGCGGTAAATATTTTAGATGATTTTTATTCATTGGAATGAAAATATACAAAAAAGGTAATTCGGATAAAGCATAAAAAAAGAGGTTGACTTATGCCAACCTCTTTTAGAAATTATCTATAAAATATATGTCGGTTATCAACAATATCTGCTTCATCTCTTACTTTTGCGATCCAATCGGTAAAGAACTGACTTCTTTTTTGTTGTAATATACTCTGTCTTAAAGTATTCTTTTGTTGCTCATAAGCTTGTTGGTCAAATTCGGTTCTATCAGTAATTTTTATTAAATATGCCCCTCTGTTGCCAACTATTGGTTTTGAAATCTCGTTTAGTTCACCTTTTAGGCAGTATGCAACGAATGCGTTATCTCTGCCAACTGTTGGTATATTACTTTTTGGTGTAAATTCTTTTGCTATATCGAATCTGGCGAAAGGACTGTAAAGTGTGACATTAAAAAGAGAACCTTCTTTTAATACTTGCTCGTAAACATGCTCTGCAAATTCCTTTGCTTTATCAATTTTCTTCTGACGCAAGACGGTAACTTGCAACTGTTGTTTTAATTCATCGAAAGGTTTAAAACCAGCTTTTGTAGCCTCTGATATTTTTGCAACCACATAACCGGAAGGAACACGGTAAACATCGCTTATACTTCCGACTTTATTTTCAAATGCAAATTTTACTAATGCCCTAGATGCACCGAGACCGGGAATAAAAGAAGCATTTTCACTAAATGCTGGTGTTTCAACAATATCATACCCTAATAATTCCGCTTCTGATTCAAAACTGTTTTCTTTTGCTAAGTATGAAAAATCAGTTGCATTTTCATAAATACGATCTAAAGTTGTACCTGATGCTAGTATTTTATTAACTATTTTCTCAACTACATATTTTTCGTTGGTTCTATCGGTAACCTTAATAATATGATAACCAAACTGACTCATTACAGGTTTTTGTATCACACCAACTCTTCCGCTAAAAACTGCATTCTCAAATTCGGCTACCATTTGACCTTTGCCAAACCACCCTAGTTCACCGCCTCTGGAGCCACTTCCCGGGTCTTCGGAAATTTCAATTGCAGTTTGTTCAAAATTAGCACCACTCATTAATGCTTGATAAACTGAATCAGCTTTTTGTTTAGCTGCATCTTCTGTACCGGAAATGAGAATATGAGATGCTCTTGCAAATTCTAGTTCACCTTTTGATTTATTAATTAACTTATAAACAGTGAATCCATCCATTGTTAAGACAGGACCAATTATTTCCCCAATTGATGCCTCTTTTAATATCTCCACAGCGTTAGGATGAATCTTATCGACCGTTAATGTATCTTTTGAATAGGGTTGTTCTGAATATATATTTACAAAAGATCTGAATGAAGCCGTATCGGATTCAATATTTTTTATAATTGCTTCCAAATTTTTTCTAATGCTAACTGAATCATCTAAAGAAGCCTTTCTTTCAAAAAACACATATTTAATTTTTCTCTGCGGATCAACTTTATAATCAGATTTATTCTTATTGTAATACTCCAACAAGTCAGAATCAGTAACGGTTGCCAAAGTATCGGGGATCAATGTATAATCTATCAAACCATATTCAGCCGTCATAACAGTATTCTGTTCGATAAACTTTCGCTTAATTTCTCCATCATTAACAACAACAGAGCCCATGAGATAACTTTTTAACTTATCCTGAACCAATTGTGCTCGAACTGTTTCTTCCGCTTGTATGAGGATTTCAGCATTGCGTGGATCAAAAAGTGCTTGTTCATATGCTTGTCTATTAAAAACCCCCTCTTCATCAATAAAGCTTTGTCTTAAAAATGCAGGCGGATTAGGACCTAATATTGCATCTTTGACTTCTTCATCAGTAACAATAATACCAAACTCATCGACCTTCTCATCAATCAGTAATTGGTTTACTACGGCACTCCAAACTTGATCTCTCAGAGCTTCTAACTGAGTTTCATCAATGTCTTCGCCAGTTTGTGCTTGTTGTTGACGTCTTACGGTTTCAAAATAATTGGTAAATTGTTGATATGTTATTGGTTCGCCGTTTACATACCCGATATTATTGGATCTCTGCCCAACAATATTGACTAATTGTGAATCGGATAAAACCATAAATAAAACGAACAAACCACCTACCGTAATAATGAACCACGGAGCCAAACTTCTCATCTTGGCCATCATGCCCATAATCTACTTACTCCTTGTTTAACGATTAAAAAGATTCAGACATTAAATTTAGATAGGCTTCAACTGAAAAGCAAAAATTTTTTGATGC
>DSBF01000163.1 GCA_011049495.1 Ignavibacteria bacterium | reverse complement strand
TCATTATTCGTCTTTCTTATTTCGGTTACGATTTTTGCTCAGGAATATAATAATGCAACTACTGTTACCGACACCTTTCACGTTAATTTTAATAATGAATATTACCTTAGTGCAGTTGCAATTATTCCACATAGCGAATCCGTAAAATTAAATAAGCGCATACTTAACCCGGACGAATATAATCTCAGTCTTCAAAAAGGAAAAATAAGTTTAGATACAAAACTTAATTTCCGTCTAATCGACACTCTTTTTGTAACCTACCAAACTTTTAGATTATCCTTGCAGAAAGAATTTAAACGCAGATCACTAATTGTTAGATATGACTCTGCATTGCGCGATACGGTTCGCATTGCTCAAATTGAATCTTCTAGTTTTACATCCGATGCAATATTCGGTCAGAATATTCAAAAGAGCGGCTCTATTGTTCGCGGCTTTACTGTCGGAACCAATAAAGATTTTACTTTGGAAAGCGGACTTCGTCTTCAGTTGTCAGGAAGATTATCAGATGATATAGAAATTGTTGCAGCTCTTACAGATGAGAATACTCCAATTCAACCGGAAGGAAATACCGAAACATTAGACGAACTTGATAAAGTTTTTATAGAAGTACGTCACCCAAATGTAATTGGTACTTTTGGTGACTATGACTATGCCGAAAGTATCGGTGAATTCGGAAAAGTAAACAGAAAATTACAAGGCTTAAAAGGTGAATTTCTTTTTGAAGATATTAATGCCGTAGGAGCAATTGCCGGTTCACGGGGTAAATTTACTTCAAATCAATTTAATGGTGAGGAAGGGAATCAAGGTCCATATAGATTATTCGGTGCTAATAACGAAAATAATATAATTATTATTGCCGGCAGTGAACGAATTTTTATTGACGGCGAACAAATGAAAAGAGGCGAGAACAATGATTACACAATCGAATATGCGAATGCCGAAATTACATTTACTCCCAATCGTTTGATAACATCGGCAACCCGAATCACAGTTGATTTTGAATATTCTGATAGACAATATCAAAGAAACTTCTTTGCCGGTAATGTAAAAAGCAAATTATTTGATGATAGATTGAAAATTAGTGTGGGGTTCTTTCAGGAAAGCGATGATAAAAATAACCCGGTTGATATTTCAATCAGAGATAATGAAAGAGCAATTCTTGAAGCTGCCGGTGATGATAGAAATAAAGCGGTTATCAGCGGTGCACGGCTTGCACAACCGGATTCATTAGGACAAATTCGCGGTTTGTATGAAAGGATAGACACAACTATAAATGGCGAATCATTTACTTATTATTATTATAACCCGGGAAGTGATAGTGCGATTTATAATGTCGGCTTCACATATGTCGGCGTTGGGCAAGGTGACTATTTAAAAAGAGGTTTGGGGAATTATGAATTTATCGGTATTGGTCAAGGTAATTATCTTCCAATTATATTTTTACCTCTTCCATCTTCGGTGCAGTTAGCCAATATTGTTGTTGAAGGAACTCCATTCAAAAATCTTAATATAAAACTTGAACTCGCCGGTAGTAATTGGGATAGAAATACTTTTTCTTCAATTGATGATAGCGATAATTTCGGGTATGCAAGAAATATTCAAGTTACGCTTGAACCTTCGGAAGTTGCAATAGGCAAATTAAATTTCGGAAAGATCGGTCTAAGTTTTAAAGATCGCTATATTCAAGAAAAATTTACAGCAATTGATAGAGTTGATGAAATTGAATTCAATCGTCATTATAACATTACCGACTCGGAAAAATATAATGAAGAACTTAGAGAAATTGGAATTACGATACTTCCGGTTGATAACTTAAATATTTATTCACAGTATGGAATGCTGAAAAGGGGAGAACGTTTTTCATCAGATAGATTTTTAAGCAAAGTAAGATTAACAAACCCGGAATCGATTAATCTGACATACAATATTGATTTCGTTAATTCATCATCTAGTGGGTTCTCAACTAATTGGATTAAGCAAGACGGTAACGCTTTTTATAAATATGGAGTGATTAAACCCGGCTTCAAATTCATTCATGAAAACCGGGAAGATTATGATTCCCGCGATTCACTTCTTACAAGCAGTTTAAGATATTTAGAATATACTCCTTACTTTGAGTTAATAAATTGGGCTGGCTTTAATTTTCTGTCGGAATATTCGATAAGAGAAGAATCATTCCCTCTTAACGGTGTAATTCAAAAACAATCTGATGTCAATACAAGTAACTTCAGAATATCTTACAGCGGTTTAAAAGAATTTAATACTTCGTTGAATTTTACGCTTCGCAATAAAAAGTTTACCGAGGACTTTAAAAAACTAGGTTATCTTGATTCCGAAACAATTCTTATCCGATCTCAATCACGGTTTAATCTATTTGATAGATTCTTAGACGGAGATTTATTTTATGAAGTATCAACCCAAAAGAGTGCTCGTCAAGAAAAAGTATTTGTAAAAGTTGAGAAAGGAAACGGCAACTATATTTATCTTGGTGACCTAAATAACAACGGCATAAAAGATGAAAATGAATTTGAACCCGCGATCTTTGACGGAGAATACATTTTAGTTACGGTTCCTACCGATGAACTGTTCCCGGTTATCGATCTGAAAACAAGTACGAGATGGAAAGCCGATTTTGCAAGAATCTTAAACGGAAACTCTTTTATCGAAACAATATTAAAACCGGTTTCAACAGAAACATTTTGGAGAATTGAAGAAAACAGTAAAGAAACCGATACGAAGAAGATTTACCTGCTTAATTTCTCAAGTTTCTTAAATGATTCAACAACAATACGCGGAGCAAATCTTTTTCAGCAAGATGTTTTTATTTTCAAAAACAGAAATGATCTCTCATTTAGATTTCGTTTTACTCAAAGAAAAAATCTTAACCAATTTGCCGGCGGCACCGAAAGAGGATTATTTAAAGAGCGCGGTATTCGAGTTAGATTTCAAATGGTCGAAGAGATAAGCAATCAAACCGAATATAAAAATATAATTGATAATAACTCCGCACCTGTTACTTCAAATCGTTCTCGTAGAGTAATAATTAATGATTTATCGAGTGATTTTTCTTATAGACCCGAGCGAAATTTAGAAATTGGATTTGTAATTCGTGTAGCTGAAAATAAGGACGAATTTCCTGAAGTACCGACAATTATTAACGAGAATGCCCAAACTCTAAGAATGAATTTGAATTTCAGCGGTAGAGGTAGATTAAGAGTAGAATTTGAAAGAAATGAATTAGTTGCAAACAACACATCAAATCCAATCCCGTTTGAAATAACTAAAGGTAGATTAATCGGTAAGAATTATTTCTGGCGAGTCAATTTTGATTACCGAATTGCCGGTAACCTTCAGACAACATTGGGTTATGACGGCAGACTTCAAGGTGCCGGTAAAATTGTTCATACAATGCGAGCTGAAGCACGGGCTTATTTTTGATTCATACCAAAAATATACCTGTCCAAAATAATTATTTTACAATAAAAAATTACTTGTTTGAGTTTGGGATCAGAGGATTTTTAGGTGGGAAAATTTTGTAAAACTAGTTTTTAAAGAACTCTATAACAAATTTGGGATAAACCTTCGAGGTAAGGATATGCGTTTTATGTAGTT
>DSBF01000257.1 GCA_011049495.1 Ignavibacteria bacterium | reverse complement strand
CGCAAAGATGTTATTACCTTAAAGGTTACTGTTTTCAGACCTTTCAGGTAACTTAATTTTAGCCAATTAATGCAACATTGAAGGTTAAAAACAAGCAACCTTCAATGTTTGTGCGTAAGGTGATTTAATAATTCTCTCAACTTTGATTTCAAATTACTTAATGCAACGACTTCCTTCTTACCTGTTCTGCGAATCTTAATTTCAACATTACCGTTTTTATAATTCTTTTCCCCGACAACTACTTGTATGGGAATACCCATTAAATCAGCATCGTTAAATTTGAACCCAGCAGAAGCATCGAGTCTATCATCAAATAAAACATCATAACCTTCTTTTGTAAGTTCGTTGTAAAGATTACTTGAGGCTGAATTGATTTCATCATTCTTCATATTCAACCCGATTAGATGAATATGAAACGGCGTTAAATTTTCATTCCAAATAATTCCGCGTTCATCATGATTTTGTTCAAGATAACAAGCTAAAACTCTTTCAACACCTATACCGTAACTTCCCATAACGATTGGATGCTCTTTACCGTTTTCGTCTAAATAATTTACTCCCAGTGCATCGGTATATTTTGTGCCGAGTTTAAAAATGTGTCCGAGTTCAATAGCTTTGAAAACATCAATAGGTGATTTACAATTAACACAACCTTCACCGCTTTCAACAGTTCGAAGATCAAAATATTCAACTGTCGGTACATCGCGTTTCAGATCAATACCGCCGATGTGAAAATCATTTTCGTTTGCACCGCTGTATAAATTATTTCCGTCTTTTAATCTATTATCGGCAATTATTCTTCCCTTAAATCCAATGGGACCGATTGAACCGGCATCAGCACCCGTAATTTCTTTTAGTTCTTCGGGATGTCCCGGACGAACATTTCCACCAAGTACTCTTTCTAATTTTGTTTCGTTTACTTCATCGTTACCGCTCATTAAAACAAGAACCGGTTTATCATCGTGTATATAAATTCTTGACTTGGCAGTTTCTCTATGATCAATTTTCAAGAACTCACAAAGTTCATCAATTGATTTAATATTAGGCGTACTAATTTTTTCGATTTGTTTACTTTCAGAATGACGTACAATTGGTTGAATAACAGACTCGGCAACTTCAATATTCGCGGCATAACCGCATTTTTCACAATAAGCAACCGTATCTTCTCCGGCATCGGATTTAACCATAAACTCTTCGGATTTACTTCCGCCCATTGCGCCGGATGATGCACCAACTACAAAATATTTCAATCCGCATCTGTCAAATATTTTTCTATATGCTTGATCATGTAATTCATAAGATTTATCAAGTGCTTCGTATGAAACATCAAATGAATATGCATCTTTCATCAAAAACTGTCTGCCACGGATAACGCCGCTTCTCGGACGTGGTTCGTTTCTAAATTTAGTTTGAATCTGATACCAAATTTGCGGTAAATCTTTGTATGATTTTACAACACCCTTTGCATGAAATGTCATTATTTCTTCGTGCGTTGGGGCTAAAACATATTCGCGATTTTTTATATGGAACATCGTATCGCCGAAAGCTTCGACTCTGCCGGTTTCTTCCCAAATTTCTTTCGGATTAAGTGCAGGTAAATGAAATTCTTGTCCGCCGATTGCATCCATTTCTTCTCTGATAATGTCGGAAATCTTTTTAATCATTTTATAACCGACGGGAAGAAAAGAATAAATTCCGGCTGATAACATTCTAACCAAACCTGCTCTTACCATTAAAATATGACTTGGTATAACCGCATCCGCAGGTACTTCTTTTAATGTTGGTACAAAGGATTTTGATAAACGCATAAAAAATATTTCTCCAATAATCGAATGAGCAAAAATAGTAAATGATTGGAACAATCCCCACATTCGTGTATTGGTTCGTTATTCTAAAGTAATTGTTTATTTTTGTGTCAATAACAAGAAAAGTACAAATGAAGAATAGAATAAACATATCAACCGGAACAAAATGGGAAGATATTGTCGGTTACTCACGTCTTGTAAAGGTTGATAACCACATATTTGTTACAGGTACGGTTGCAGTTGATGAAAACGGTAATGTTGTTGGCGAGAACAATGTTTATGAGCAAACAAAATATATTATTGAGAAAGTAAAAAATATTTTGAATCAAGTCGGCGCAGATTTAGATACTGTTGTTCGCACAAGAATGTTTGTAACCGATATTTCTAAATGGGAAGAAATCGGTAAAGCACACGGAGAATTTTTCAATTCAATAAAACCTACGACAACAATGGTTGAGGTAAGCAAACTTATCGATCCGAAATTTTTTATAGAAATTGAATTCGATGCTGTTTTGGAAAAGGAGTAACAATGAAACTTAACTTTGACCCTGTAACACAAGACCTGCCCGAAGGGATTGGAAAATTTCTTCCGACCACAAGAACATTTACGATTGATTCGCATGGAAGCAAACTTTTGGGTTCGGTATTAATTGCCTCCGGTGAACCGATTCATCCAACTGTTATTATGCTCAGCGGTTTCCCCGGTAACGAAACAAATATGGATATTGCTCATGCAATCAGAAGAGCCGGTTTTAATGTTGTGCAATTTCATTATAGAGGTTCATGGGGAAGTGACGGCAATTATTCATGGCAGAATTCATTGGATGATACTGAAACGATTATCAATCATTTTCGTAAAGAAGAAGTTAAGGAATTATATCGTTGTGATCCTAACAGGATAATATTAATCGGGCATAGTATGGGCGGCTTCATATCATTGATGAAGATTGCTGAACATAGTTCTATTAACCATGCTTGTTCTTTTGCGGGATTTAATTTAGGTCTTTGGGCTGATTTCTTAAAGGGAAATGAAGAAATAAAATTAATTTCGCTTGAAAGAATGAAAGATTCCGTTGAGTTAATAAACGGGACATCCGCCAAAGCTCTGCTTGAAGAGATGATTATGAATCACGAACAATGGAATTTAGTCAATAAAGTTGAGAGCTTATCAAAGAATAATTTATTATTAATTGCTGCTAAATATGATCAGCTTGCACCGGTTGAACTTCATCATAGTCCTCTTGTGAAAGTTCTAAAAACAGCAGGTGCTAATTTAGATGATAAAATTATTTCAACCGGGCATTCATTTTCCGATAAGAGAATTGAATTAACAAGAGTAATTATAAATTGGTTAACAAGCATTGAGTAATTTTTATGTCTAACAATGTTGATATGTCGCCGGATGAATTCAGAAAACACGGCTATGAATTAATCGACTGGATTGCCGATTATTTTGAAAATATTGAAGAGTACCCGGTTCTCGCAAAAATTAATCCCGGTGATATCAAAGCAAAACTACCGAAATCGCCTCCTTCAAAAAATGAAAGTATGGAGGATATTTTTAATGACATCGACAAAATAATAATGCCGGGGATGACACACTGGAATCACCCGAAGTTTATGGCGTATTTTAATTCAACTGCAAGCGGACCGGGTGTGTTAGCAGAATTACTTTCTGCCGCATTTAATATCAACGGAATGGTTTGGAAATCTTCACCTGCTTCAACAGAATTAGAAGAGGTTATGATGAACTGGCTGAGACAAATGATCGGTCTGCCAGAAAATTTTTGGGGTATAATTTATGACGG
>DSBF01000325.1 GCA_011049495.1 Ignavibacteria bacterium | reverse complement strand
GAGGTCGCCAACTGCACTGTCATCAGATCGGATGCCAGGGTTGCACCGTTAATGGTGATTCCACCGGAGATGATGTAGTTGGCGATGTTCTCCGCCGAAGCCTGCTCCACCGGTTCACTGAAGTTAATGATTACTGTGTCACAATGCACCGCGAATACATTCTCAACAGACGGAGGTGTTGTATCTCGATATTGATAAGGATAATTATCTACTGGCAATATCGTATTGGGAGTTGCTGCTTTATCGGTAATATTATTTATGGATATGAAATAAAATCTTTCAAGATGATCCGATGTTACTAAATATACAACTTTTTCAGTACTATCAAGATGAGCAGACTGGATCGAAATGTCATCAATAATTGTATAGTTTGTCGGGTTTTCTGCTGATGATCTTTCGATTTCCTCTGAAAAAAGAATTTTAACACGATCTCTATCCAAGGCAATTACCTGAACAACTTCAGGCGGATCTGTGTCAATAAATGTATAGGAGTAAGTTGAGTTCTCTTCAATCTGGTTTGGTGGATCTGCTTGATCCTGAATGTTGTTTATGAGGATCTGATATTCGCCTTCAGTATGAGAACTGGTTGTCAGGTGAACTGTTTTTTTATTCTCATTTAAAATTGCATTTTCGACTTCTATCTCTTTGTTAATCGAGTAATTATAAATATTCTCAGCGCCGGGCTGATTGACCGGCTCATTGAAAATGATATCGACCCGGGTTCTGTCCAAAACTTCGATTTTTGATACAAATGGTGGTTGTGTGTCCACGAACACATAGGAATAACTTGTGTTCTCAGCAATGGTGTTTGGATTTTGAGCTCTATCCTCTATATTATTTGCAATTAAAACGTATTGTTGTGGGGCATGTCGGGTTGTTTTCAACCATACTGTTTTATTATCAGTTCTGAGCTCAGCTGAGAGTATGGTAACGCCAAAAAGAATTTGATAATTTTCAATATCCTCCGCCGAAGATCTGGTCACTTCCTCTGTGAAAGTTACTTCTAATAGCGTATCAGTGAGCGCTTCAACATTTGTAATCTCAGGCGGAATTGTGTCGATGTAACGATAAATCCAATAATTATTATCTTCATCGATCACATTTGGGTTTGCAGCAAGATCCTGGATATTATCTGCGATCAGGATAAAATGAGCTTCATAGTGAGATGTTGTCATAAGATGAACAGATCGGTTATCGGATGATAAATTCGCGGAAAGAATTCTGATGTCATTAAAAATTTGATAATTTGAAGCTGTCTCTGCCGATATCCTCTCCACCGGCTCGCTGAATGTCGCTACCAAATGGGTATCAGACTGAACGCTCACAGAAATTATTGAAGGTGGTATTGTATCAATGTAATAATAATCTTTACTGACCGGAGAGGTGATGGTATTGGGCGGATTTGTTTTGTCGCTGATGTTAACCACTTGTAAACTGAATTGTCCTTCGTAATGCGGACTGGTGATTAAATGAACGGTTTTCTCGTTATCGCTAAGTATGGCTTGAGATATTATGATGTCCGGAGAAATTTGATAATTTTGCTTTGTTTCAGCAGAAATTTTTTCGACCGGCTCAGAGAATGTAATGTGGATACGTGTTTCATCCACACATTGAATAGATGCGATAGAAGGGGGCGTCATATCCTGAACTTGATAAATATAGGTGGTATTATTTGCAATGGTATTGGGTACTGGGTCTTGATCTTTGATGTTATTGACAACCAGTGCATATTGACCTGGTATGTGCTTTGTTGTAGTCAACAAAACTGTGAATTCATCCGGTTCAACATGCGCTTCCAGCACAGTAACTCCGGAGATTATTAAATAATTTTCTGCCTGTTCTGCGGTAATAATATCCAATTTTTTTGTAAAAACTACATCGATGTGTGAAGTATCAATCACCATTACTTCGGCAATATCAAATTGAGTTTGTTCTGATTGGGTATAACTAACCTGAGTGTTGGTTGCAATAGAATTTGGCGGGTCTGCCAAATCCTGGATATTGTTGACGGTTAGGGTGTAAGTTCCAGCCGGGTGGGGAGAAGTTGCTAAGGTTACCGTTTGGTTATTGCTATCAAGCGTCGCAGCACTAATTTGAATGGAATTATTGATGTGATAATTTGAAATATTTTCGGCGTTGGATCTTTCAACCCGTTCGCTAAAGTTTATTCTCAGCGTTGTCTCGTTAACCAGGTTAACAGAAATAATGGTCGGCGCTGATGTGTCCGGATCGGATAAAAAATAGCTGACCTCCTCGGAGAAATTGCTTTCGTTGCCTGCGGTATCGTAGGCTGTCACGGCAAAGAAATATTCAAAACCGGTTGTTAAATCGATTATCGTATAACTGGTGGTATCTCCTACATCAATGATTTGATTATAGGAGCGGCTCTCAGTTCCGTAATAAATTTTATAACCTTTAAGATCGCTTTCGGAATTTGGATCCCATTGAACGACTAAATCATCCGCGATCACATTTGAAAAAATAAATAATATTGACAAAACAACGGTGAAAAGCAAGTTGCAGCAGCTTGTTTTGTAATTCATCACACCTTCCTCATCCACATCCCATTTTTTTATCCGAAATCTCGGAAATTTAATTTAGTTTTGAAGCCTCCAAATTTGTGATTAAATCATCATTGAATGAAAAACTTCAAGTTATAGTATTACAAGTTAAATCTTTGTTTTTTTTACAAAAGTTTTCAGTCAGCATGTCATTGCGAGTGGAGCGAAGCAATCTTATCAAATATTTATGAGATTGCTTCGTCGCTTCGCTCCTCGCAATGACATGCCTGTATTGCAGTTTACTGCGCTAGGTATACTAAAATAGTAACTTGATCTTTGTCAGTACCTGTAAATTATCACTATCGTTATGCTGATGCAATTTTTTTTATGAGTAATCGATCTTTCATTGATTCGGCATGCCGTTTCCGTTTTTTAGCTGATTGAGAGGTTGATAGAATTTTCTTGTCTTGAGATTGGCCGTTGGCACTTATTGTATAAAGCCCACTCAATTTCTCACCCTGATCGCTTGATAGAAAAAATAGTGATAACTTTGCTGAATCATATGGATAGAATACCGATGATTTTAGTATAAACCGATGAGAAGCCTCAAGAGCGTTGTCACATATTCTATTTAAGAACGCTTCGAATTTTTTATTTGTAACTTGTGAATATTTTTTATCTTTCATAACCTGGTTCGTACTATTTCGGATGGTTTTTTTTAATCAATGTTTCGCAAATTAAATGCCATTAACCAACTATCAAATATTGAAATTGACTGAGATGTTTTAACTTATGTAAAAATAGCTGTTAATGGTGATTGATCATTTTTAAAAATTATCAGTCTAATATTATCAGCGAACGAATTCTTTCATTTTGAAATCGTTATTATATTCATTCTGAAATCAATAGGAATTTGGAGAAATTTTTTCCGTTTTAACCCGCATTATTCATTATAGTTTTAAAGGAAGCGGGATAACCAGGATTATTCACATATTAAGGAATGGATGCCAATAATTCAGTTTTGAACTTATATTTTTTTAATGTGTTGTAATTAATTAAATTAAACAGTTTAAATGAATGTTTATGAATAATTCAGGTTAAAAATATCATAAAAAATAACCGGT
>DSBF01000326.1 GCA_011049495.1 Ignavibacteria bacterium | reverse complement strand
TTGTAATGCTTTCCTCTTATAGTATGCTTAATGCTCAGTCGTTTGATATGCACGGGTATGCCAGGTCATACTTCGGCGCCCTTACCGAACAAGACGGCAAGTTTTCAATTTTACAAAATACTTTGAATTTGGAATTGGGCCTGTCGGATAACAAAGCATCATTTTATGCTAATCCATATATCTATCAATATTCCGAAGATAAAGTTGATCTTAGCTTGAGGGAACTTTACGTTGATCTCAAGTTCGGAAGAAAATTTGCCGTGCGTGTTGGTAAGCAGCAAATTATATGGGGTAAAGCCGACGGTGTCTTCATTACCGATATTATATCTCCAAAAGATTTGAGTGAATTTTTGTTAAGGGATTTTGAGGAGATACGAATAGGGGTTACAGCCGTAAAAGTGAACTATTATGGCGTACGCTCATCATTTGAGTTGGTTTTAATCCCTAAATTTGAACCAACTATGTTTGCAGACCAAGGTTCTATTTGGAGCCCGAAACAGCCACAAATATCAATGAGTGTTCCGCCCGGGTTTCAGATTCAAAAAAATGTTGATTACTCCTTGACCGATATCGAAGCTTCATTAGAGAACAGCGAAATTGCCGGCAAATTCTCTTATTTCTCCGGAGCAATTGACTTCGAACTGATGGGGGGATATTTATGGGATGACAATCCATCGCTGCATATGATTAAAGAAATTGATCAGATGAATAGAGTAATAGATGTTACTATGAGACCGGAATATCATCGGTTAACAATGGGCGGCGGAAGTTTCAGCACGTGTATTTTTGATGCGGTTCTAAGAGGTGAAGGCGCTTATTACAACGGTCGCAATTTTTTAAGTTTGGATCCGATGGCAGAAGAAGGCGTTGTAGAGAAAAATTATATGCATTATCTGGTCGGGTTGGATTACAACATTTTAGGAATGGACATAAGTGCCCAATACATGGAAGAAAGAATACTTGATTATGAAGAGGCTCTATATCAAGAAGAAGTTCAGCAGACGGCAACTTTGCTCACAAATATAGATTATTTACACCAAACTCTCTTTATATCAAATCTCATTTACTATGGATTTAATGAAAAAGATGCTCTGATACGACCAACAATTACGTACAAATTTGCAGATGGTTTAGAAATAATCGTTGGCTTAAATATTTTTGTGGGTACCGGTGATGGGATGTTCGGGCAGTATTATAAGAATGATATGGTGTATTCAAAAATAAAATACAGCTTCTAAAATTTTTTTTCCTTTATAATATAAAAGGCCGGGTTTGTATCTAAAATCCGGCTTTTTTCTTCAAATCCCTACTATCCTAAAAACCATCTTAATAAAATATTTAAAAAAACTTGACAAATGATATTCTATCCATTAAATTAGTTAGTGAGTGTTAACAAACATTGTGGAATTAGAAAACTATGGCACGATTGACAACGGAAGAAAGACAAAAAATAATTATTGACGAAGCAATAAATATAATTCACGAAGGCGGGTATGAATCGTTGTCAATTCGTGAATTAGCTTCAAAGGTTCAAATAAGCGAACCTGCAATTTACCGACACTTTTTGAATAAAGAAGATATAATACTTGGGATATTATCCCGTATTGGAGAGTTCGACCATCTGCTCGAAGCAAATCTTCGCGAGGGTAAAACGGTAGTTGAAAAACTGCAACACTTCATAAATTTTCACTTTAGTTTCTTGAATAAGAACAAGGAGATGACTTCCGTCTTATTTTCGGAGGATATTTTCAATCAAAGCGATTTGCTGAAAGAAAGATTGGTTCGGATAATTAAGTACAGAAAAATGTTACTCACGTCAATCATTCAAGAAGGAATCGATTCTAAGGAGATAAAAGATATTGATGCAGGAAGTATTGTAACTATGATACTCGGTTTTATTCGCTTAACAGTACTTGAATGGCGTCTCGGTGGATTTATGTTCGATCTGTCCAGGGAAAGCAGCAAAGTAGTTTCTGCAATAAATCAAATGATACTCAAATAATTTTTTTGTCGAATATAGTTAGTTAGTGTTAACTTCCTAAGAAAATTATGATAAAAGAAAAGACACAAAAATATTTAGGTAAGAGATTTCAGCAAGAAGGATTTTCTTCTATTTCTATAAATGAAATTGCAGCCGATCTGAATGTAAGTAAAAAAACCATTTACAAAGAATTCGGGAGCAAGCATAAACTTATAGAAACAACAATTATGAGTATGTTGAATGAAGCGTATTACAATGTACTTTATGTTGTTTCAAATGAATCGCCATTCGTTGAAAAGTTTTACACGATCTTTGATACGGTTAAAGAAAACTTAAAAACTTTTGATGATATATCTCTCGCAGAACTAAAGAGAACGCATCCTAAAATATGGGTAAAAGTTGCACGGTTTCGAAAGTATAATATCATTCCATTACTTCGTCTTTTAATAACAAGCGGAATTAAGAAGGGGGTATTAAACGGTTATCCCATAGAACTTTACCTAAAATTAATCTACGGAGCAATTTCAGAAGTGACAAAAAGAAACGCAAAACCGATTGACGGGGAGTTAGATCAGTTGCTGAAGATCATTCTAAACGGCGCCCTTACAAAGAAGGGAAAGAAATTTTTAAACTATAAGTTAGTTGATGTTAACTAATGAGAGTAAGTTATGAAATGTCCTAAAAACAAACATTTAATCCGGGTTGAAAATTATTTTAAAATATTCAATGAAACGTCAATTGCAAGATTAAAGCAATATCAACCGCAACTTGCAGCGCAAATAAATGAGTTTAGGAGTAATCGTGTAATACCTCTCATTAAATTACTGCTTAAGATAGGCTCAAGAAAAAAACTGATAATTAATATACCTCCGGAAATAATATTACAAACTTTTACAGTGGCTTTAGGTTCAATAATAGACAATAAATTTATCGGGACAACCGACTACTCCTATAGGCACACTTTCAAGTATGCATTTTATATGTTATTAAACGGAATTTTAACCAAAAAAGGAAAACAATATTTAAACCATAAAATTGAGGGAACTAAATGAAAATGTTAAAAATGCTTATCATTTTTTCCGTATCGCTAATCTTATTCGGTTGTGGCAATGATGAAACAATAAAATTTATCGATGCATCCGGAACCATTGAATCAACAAATATTACCGTTAGTTCAAGAACAGCAGGTAATATTGAAGCGATAAACTTTATTGAAGGCTCAAAAGTCAATGCCGGAGATACAATAATTATAATCGACCACGAGTTACTGGAGATACAATTACAACAGGCAATCGCCGGTAAAGATGCTGCTGAAGCCCAGTTAAACCTTATGCTTGCAGGTGCAAGAAAAGAAGATATAAACCATGCAGAGCAAAATCTTAATCAGGCAAAGATTAATTATGAGACAGCCGAGAGAGATAAAGAAAGGATGCAGAGTTTATACGATTCCCGCTCAATAACCAAAAAGCAATATGAAGACGCAATTGCCAGATATGATTTGATGAGTGCACAGTACAAATCTGCGCATGAAAATTATAATAAAGTAAAAAAGATATTCAGGCAGGAAGAGATTGATCAGGCGAGGGCAAATCTAAATAAAGCTATTGCGGGGGTTGATTTACTGAAGAAGAATATACGGGATAG
>DSBF01000020.1 GCA_011049495.1 Ignavibacteria bacterium | reverse complement strand
ATACAAATATGCTATTATATTATTACACATAATATGTGTGAGGAAATTATGCCTAATATAACTTTATCAATGGATGAAAAATTGATCGAGAAAAGCAGAAAATACGCAGAGAAACAAGGAAAATCTTTGAATGCATTAATTCGGGAACTCCTTCAAAAAACAGTGAATACAGGTAACACAACAAAAAATACTAATCGACTTTTTGATTTAATGGACAAAGCAGCCGGTAATTCCAAAGGGAAAAAATGGAGCCGCGAGGAAATCTATGACCGAAAAGTACTTCGCTGATACGAATATTCTTATTTATAGTATCGACAATCATTATCCTAAAAAGAAAAACATAAGCCGGGAATTAATTGCAAAATTATTTGAGGATAATTCGGGTATAATTTCAACTCAAGTTCTACAGGAATTTTATTACGCCGCAGTAAATAAACTTAGATCAGATCCTAAAATTGTAAAAGAACTCTTAAAATCATTTGAGGATTTAGAAATTGTTCAAATCAATACAACAATAATTCATAATGCAATTGATTGTAGTATTACGAACAAAATTTCGTTTTGGGATGCCTTAATTATATCAGCTGCTGAATCTGCGAACTGCAACAAATTGTTTTCCGAAGACTTGAACAACGGACAGATTATTAACGGTGTGGAAATAGTTAATCCATTTATATAATCTTAACATTTGAGAAATTTGGACAAAAAGAATAGCCATCTGACAGGAATCATTTTAAGCGCCGGACTTTCCGGGAGAATGAATGCATTCAAACCTTTGTTAAAACTCGACAATGGTAAAACTTTTATTCAGACAATCGTTGAAAAACTTTCAAATGTGTGTGATGAAATAGTTGTAGTAACCGGATTAAATAAAAACGAAATTGAAGAAAGTTTAACATCGGCAGAACAAATAAAAAAAGTAAAATTTGTTTTTAATGAGAATTATAAATCCGGAATGTTCACTTCGCTTCAAGCCGGATTAAAAGGAGCTAATTCAAGTTGGTATCTTTATCACTTTGTAGATCAACCAAGTTTACCTTTAAGTTTCTATTCTGATTTTATTCAGCAAATTGATGATCAGTTTAATTGGATTCAGCCAACTCACAATAGTAAAAAGGGTCACCCGATTTTGTTTGATAATTATGTGAAAAAATTGATTTTGAAAAGCAGTAAAAATAAAACGCTGCGCGATGTAGCATATGATAAATCAATCAATAAAAAATTTTGGGAATGTGATACGGAAATAATTTTTCAAGATATTGATACGCAAAATGATTTCATAAATTTATAGTTTATTAGGCAGTATTAATTTTAACTAAGCGCTTAAGCTGTTAAGCCATTCTCCTGCTTTCAATATTTTTATTGACCCTCTTTCTTCTTCCTGCGGTAAGTTATGTACTAACTGAATTGATTCAACAAGCGGATAGCGTTCGGAAAAATAATTTAACGGTCCGGAAATTTGCCTTTCACTTAATTTAACCTCGATGAAGTTTTGAGCCACATCATCTTTACTAATTACAAAATCAATCTCCTTATTATCCTTTGTTTTAAGAAATTGGAGTATAGTGTTTTGACCTAACGAATCTTGTAAATATTGAGTGTGTTTCAGTAAGCAGACTGCAACAACATTTTCTAAAACAATTCCCTTATTTCCTTTCACATATGAACTGTCGTAAAAATAAATTTTGGGTTCTTTCAAAATAGATCGGGAAATATTTTTATGAAACGGACTTACTCGAAATATTACATACAGACTTTCCAAAATGCTTATGTACTTCTTGATAGTATTGGGTGAAACTTGAAGATCGTGAGATATGGAATTTAGCGATAGGGGTGACCCCACTTTATTTCTTAAGATTTCAACAAGAGTTTTCATAACGCTAATTTCTTGTATTCGGCTAAATTCTAAAATATCCTCCCTAATTAAATCTGTAAAATATTGTTTTTTCCATCTTTCGGATTCGATTGCTGCATCATTTACATTTGATTCTAGTCCTTGAAGTAACGGTTCCGGGAAACCACCGTATTTAATTAGTAACTCAACTGCTTCGTATGGCTCTACTTGCCCTTCTAATTCTTTAATTGAAAATGGATTCAACCGATGATGAAAATATCTTCCCGCCAATGAATCACCGCTTTGTCTGAAAGTTTCCAATCTTGAACTCCCTGTTACTAAGATCGACTGACTCTTTGGTTTAGAATCATACACTCCCTTTATGTAATTTTTCCATCCTTTCATTTTATGAATTTCATCAAAAATCAATAAGTCGGAATTTTGGATCCAGCTTTGGTCGGTAATAATCCTTCTATCAGTAAGATTATCGAAATTTAAGTACTGGGGTTTTGCGAAATGACTCATTAATTGCTTTGCAAGATAAGTCTTTCCTACCTGTCGAGGTCCGGTGATAAAAACCATCTTTTTAGCTAGATCTTTTAATATTTGCTCAAATAAATATCTACGCACACACAAATTTTGCAAGAAATTGCAAAATAGTCAAGACTTTTTTGCAAAACCGTGCAAAATAGTCGCTGTAAGTTCCAACAGTAAAAAAGACTAATTATTTATCGAACATTATTTTCTACTCTTTATCGGGTATAATGTTGACTAGACTCACCGAATTATACCCGATAGGGTTTACTGCACTTTATCATATCCAATGTTAGAAAACCAAATTGCAAGTAGCCCTAAAAGAAAAAGTTCTTCAATTTCAGTATATTCGCACAAATTAATTAAACAAAGGTGATGAAATGACAGAAAACCTCGATATGATTCAAAAAGTATTCGAGCAAATGAAAGATAAACAAGAAGCGGCTCGAAAAATCTTAAATAGACCAATGACTTATTCCGAAAAAATTCTTTATGCTCATTTATGGGATGGTACAAAAAAAGAATTGCAGCGTGGTAAAGATTACGCTGATTTAGCACCGGATAGAGTTGCAATGCAGGATGCAACTGCTCAAATGGCATTATTACAGTTTATGCACTCCGGTAGAAAAACTGCCGCTGTTCCTTCAACAGTTCATTGTGACCATTTAATTCAAGCTCAAGTAGGAGCAAAAGATGATTTGCTTCGTTCAAAAGTTGAAAATAAAGAAGTGTTTGATTTTTTAGAAAGTATTTCAAAAAAATTCGGTGTAGGATTTTGGAAACCGGGCGCCGGTATTATTCACCAAGTTGTGTTAGAAAATTATGCATTCCCCGGTGGAATGATGATCGGAACTGATTCACATACTCCAAATGCAGGTGGATTAGGAATGATTGCAATTGGTGTTGGTGGTGCCGACGCGGTTGATGTTATGGCTGGGATGTCATGGGAATTAAAATGGCCTAAACTTATCGGTGTTAAATTAACCGGAAAACTTAACGGTTGGACATCAGCCAAAGATGTGATTCTTAAAGTTGCCGGAATTCTTACTGTTAAGGGTGGAACCGGTTCAATCGTTGAATACTTCGGTGAAGGTGCTCAATCACTTTCTTGTACCGGTAAAGGAACAATATGTAATATGGGAGCAGAGATTGGCGCTACGACTTCGATTTTTGAATTTGATAATAAAATGGTTGAATATCTTAGAGCAACAGATAGAAACGATGTAGCTGATTTAGCAGAAAAGCATAAAGATTTACT
>DSBF01000072.1 GCA_011049495.1 Ignavibacteria bacterium | reverse complement strand
TGCATGCTGTTTTGATTTTTCTTACTTGTTATGGAATTGTAAATTCCATAACTTTGTGGGCTTGACTTGGATGACACTATTAAATCTTCCAGCAGCAAGAATTCCTTGCTTTGTTTATATATTTTTTTCAACTACCCCAAGCTAATTGCATATCGGTTTGCGGATAAAAGAAGCTGCCGAAGACACGAAGCCAGATGCGCTCGGTTAGGCGATGCCACCATCGAGCCTTTAATAAATGTTCGATTCATACACATTAAGTTCACTTCCTCGCGACTGTAATACGATCATATATCGCTGTCCCTTCTGGGAGTTTTTCAAACCCTGGCCATGTTTTATTACCCTTAGCTTGTGTGAGATAAGCATTAAATGCCTCTTGAGCACTTTCATCAGCAAGCACAGCAACAATGTCAAATTTCCTATTGACATCTTCCTGAATACCGATGAAGGCAAGGGAAATCCAATCACCATTTGTTTGAACATCGGCAGGGTCATTTTGAGGATAATAGCGACCAGCCACGTGAGGATAAACTACAATCCAGATTGCTTGTCCCTCTGGAATCTTTTGCGATGTACCTAGTATCATTTCTCTAATTTCTACAGTAGCTCCGTCATAGGGAAAAGTAATTTCTACCCCGGTGGGAGACCCCCAATATCGTAACCCAAAGATCCCAAGATTGGCTGTCAGAAAGATTACGCCGATGCACGTCACAATTGTCCAAGTGTTAATTTTTCGTGGCGCAACCTCTGGTTTCTGCTTCTCCTGTAGTTTCCGATGTTGCTGCGCAGAATATACAACACTTGCAGCAGTGATAATTGCCACAATTATTTGCGTTATATCAATAGGTTGTATTTGCATTGTCATCCCTTCCTCTTATTGGCGGTTTCGCACAACGTTCGCGTATATCTAATGTTTTGCGGAGCGTAGCGGAAGAAAAATTTGGGTGAAGCCCGAGCCGAGGGCTGAACCGTATATCCCTTGTTATACGCCCCGACGACTGAAAAGAGGAGAGCGCAGCGTGGCTTGAGTTCAAAAAATATTTTTCGTTCTCATTCATCAGATAGGCTTTCCTCAATTATTATAAATTTGGTTTTTTTCGTTTTGAAAAATAAAAGAGGGGTTAGGGGTGAATTTCGTTTTTCAAAACCCCTAATTCCAATGTATTTTTTCGTATTCACTTTGTTCTTGTCTATTCTTTGGTATTGAAGAGTTTCCGTTGCGGACAAAAAAACTTTCATTTCCTTCAGAAGTGATAAATATCGGCTTGCCACTTTTTGAAATTTGAATCAGGCAAATTTCTTTATCATCAACTTTCGGGAAAGTTACTTTGATATATTTTTCAAAATAATCTCCCAGATATTTTTTAATGACTTGCCTCAAATGTAATTCAAATCCGTCAGTATTTTGCTTGGTTAATGTTTGAATGTCTTTTTCAAGTCCCAAAGTATTACCGTCATCATCAACACCAATTATAAGAGTTCCGCCCTCAGCGTTCAAAAAGGCAGAAATGGTTTTAGCGACAACATATTCAAGTTTTTTATTGACGCTTCCTTCTTTTAAATCAAAACGCAATGTTGATTTTATTTCCAATGATTCGTTTTCTCCGTTTAAAATCAACTCTTTAACTTTGTCTTCTTTCTTATCTTCTTTATGTTTTAGCTCAATTCTTTTTTTCAGCTCATTAAAAATTGCGTTTGCTCTTTTTTCCAAAAAGACAAGATAATCATCACTTGTTACGCCAAAATTATTGAGGTCATCAATTAAATGTGATTTTATAGAGGTTGGCAATTCTTCGTTTTCGTCTAAGAAATCTTGAATGTAGATTGAAGGGGCTTTGGCTTTTATTTTTCTCTTGTTTAAATCGGCACTAACCAAAGTGATATTTACAAGGCTGTTCTCATTTCCAATGTTATTTTTTCTTAAATATGCCTTTGGGAAAAAGTGATGAAAGTTTTTACTATTCGCTACTTTTAGCCACGAATTATCCAAAATTACTTTTCCATTGTCTTGAAAATCTTTTGGCTCGTGATATGCCAATAAGCACAGAATGGCTTTACAATAGCTACTTCCTGCGCTAAAGCCAGTCTCAATTAAATCTTTTGGAGAACTCAAATAAACTTTTACATCTTCGTAATTCGGTCTGTTACCTTTTAATATTTCATCAATTCTTTTTATATCCTGTGCAAGTTTAGATTCTGTGGAACTTGAATATCTGAACGACAAAGACATTCTCCAAAAAAACTCTTCCAAAAATTTTATTTGCTCGCCTTTTGGTTTTTCTTTTTGGAAATAAAAGAAGTATGCAAAGGGAACTAACAAAGAGTCGTAAGGCAAAATTGCTGAAACGGGGATACGATAAACAGAACGGAAATAATCAACACTTTCTTTTAAAGCGGAAATAACATCGTCCCAAATATCAATTATTGCCTGTTTATCAAGTTGCAAGATTACTTTTCTTTTACATTCTTTATTTTTGCTCAAAATAAGAGATAAGACGCTAAGAATTACCGAGCTTGAAATAGTGTCATATTTTCTTTCCTCTAATTCTTTAAGTAATTTTTGAAACTTGTCCTCCATGTCAAAATCTTGCTCTTCATCATAAGTTTTAGCAGACATAATTTCAAAAAGAGTTAATGTTTGTCCGCCAGTATTTATTCTTGTAAATACTTCAATGGCTGAATCTATATCTTCTTTACGAAGAACGATTGTTGAAAAATCATAAGTAGAAAATGCTTGAGAATATTGATGTGTTCTTTTAAATTGTTCGTCAGTATATTTTTCTTTTATTTCAAGTAGATTGTCGTTAAAGTTTAAAACTTCGTGGAGTGTGATAAAAGTGCCTTCTTCTGGTTTTTCTGAAATAACAATTTGGTCGTCATTATTTTCAACATCGCCATCTAAATCAACATAAATCTCCGAGTAGTCAGTAATTTTTTTCTCGCCCTCTTTTTGAATTTTTGCGCCTAAGTAGGC
Source organism: Ignavibacteria bacterium (assembly GCA_011049495.1). Taxonomy (GTDB): domain Bacteria; phylum Bacteroidota; class Ignavibacteria; order Ignavibacteriales; family Melioribacteraceae; genus SURF-28. The sequence continues at coordinate 656 of DSBF01000072.1, read as the reverse complement.
GGCATAAAGTGAGGTAATTCTTTGTTGTCCGTCTAAAACATATTGAACCTTAATGTCATCTGGAATTGCTGGTAGTTCAAGATTTCCAATGTTTTTAATGTCATTTAGTCTTTCATTGGTTTCCCACAGGATAAAAGTTCCAATAGGATATGCTTTCAGTATGCTATCTAAAAGTTTCGCTGTTTTATCCAAACTCCAAACAAAATTACGCTGAAATTTCGGGACTTTAATTTGTCCTTTTTGAATCTCCGATATTAAATCAGTGTATTTCTTGGAATCTGGTTTTGGTTGTTTGCTCATAGTATTTCCCGCTTATAAATTAAAACTACAATCATTATATAAAGTTTCCCCTAATATTTAAATCGTTTTCGTAACGATAGCGGAGAAAACACCATATACCCCTTTCTAATAAATAAAAAACAAATTTATTCCCCTTTGCAAGCCTATCATTCCTTATTCTCCGTTAGAAAAATATTTTTTGAATTGCGTATAACTCGTTTTTATGCAAATTGTTTTCACAAAAAATACATTAATTTATATATTGCACGAATTTATTGTTCTTAATCCACTTTACGAAGCCCGAATCTCGGCTCCCAGGTTCTTCTCAAGCGCAGCGATAACTCGTCCTTGAACCTTCATTACTTCCTCATCGGTTA
>DSBF01000412.1 GCA_011049495.1 Ignavibacteria bacterium | reverse complement strand
GCCTTAATATTATTTTCTATTAATTGTTTTGCAATTTGGGGTGTGATTTTTGGTATGAAAGGAGCACTCGTTAAAACGCTGTAAATTTCCAATATCGTATGTGATGAAACCAACAATTCAAATTCTTTATTCTTCGCTTTAAGTAAGAACGACAAAGCTAGATTATGTTTTGGATGTGATTCAACAAATGCTGCAATTAGAACAGAACTATCAAATAGTATTTTCAATCTTATTCCTCACTTGTAAGTAATTTTCGCATCCGTTTATTCCTATCGGATTTAATCAAATCACTTCTTTTTTTATCTAGCTTTCCGGTGAAGACAAGTATTCCATCTCTATTAACAACTGGAGCTTTTTCTTTAACTAACTCTATGACTATTCGTTTACCTTCTTCGGAAATATTGAGAGGTGTTTGAGGATTTATACCCAAATGTTCACGGAGTCTTTTCGGAATTATTACACGTCCGAATTTATCTATTATTGTTATCATTGTTTCCTCAATTTTAATTTTTGGCAATTTAATTTTATTTTTTGCCATTGTCAATTTTTTTGAGATTTATAAGGGCGTTTATATAGGATTCGTTAGTTAATTATACTGCTGTTTATCAAGAAAATACTTCTCGATATCAAATACAATTTATTTTTGTTATACAGAATCAAATCTTAATTTATTTTTATGGTGATACCCTTGGGTTTCAATAACGTGTACGTTACTATTTTGTCATACGGAAAAAATTTCAGTATAACATCATTTATAAATGATCTTAATAAAAACGGAAGTGTTAGAAAGGGTAATTGAGAAAAGTATTGCGACCAACCCATAACAATCTAAACTGTTGTAACTAAAAAACAAAATAAGAAAATTTGTTCAATAGCACACTAAGAAATATCTTAATAAGACTTTAAGTTGATGTGAAGTGGAGAAAGGGAGAGGGGGAAAATTTGTGAAGAGGAGAATGGGAGAAGAGGAGAAAGGGAGAGGGGAAGAATGGGAGAGTGGGAGAAGAGGAGAGGGGGAGAAGAATCGTGTGTGTTATAACTTAATGATTAATGAACACCGATGACATTGATGTAACTGATCTAAACGGATGGAATTTATCTGTATCAATTTATTAGGCATTATCAATTTTAAGATATCCTAATTCATAGCCGGAACAAAAGCCTCTAATTAGAGTAGAATCTTAAATTTTAGTAGATTAGTGTAATCAAAACGGAAAAGAAACTAAATGAAGATATTGTTATATATAGTTATGCTCAGCGCTTGTCTTTTTGCACAATCAATTAATTTTATTGTTGTTGATGAGTTTGATGTTACCGGCAAACCCGGTAAGGATAAATTTGTTGAATTGGTTAATACGTTAAATCAGCAAAATGAAATTGAGTTTGTACTCTTCAACGGATTGCAGGTAAATTTAAGTGATACCGACGACCTGGTAAAACGAACAATAAAAAATATTAAACATCCCGTCTATATTTTACCGGCACAATCAAATTTTTGGCAACATCGTTCCGCACGCGAAGATTTTATGAATGATTACAGCGATTTATTTTTCAGAAGAAATTATGATACACTCAAAGTACTCGGTTTAAACACAACTGTTTCATGGAGCGATAAGCCGTTTTTTGAGAGAGAAGTCCTAACGTTTATTAAAGATCAAAAACTTGATTCACTTTCAAGTGCTGTTTTGTTACTAAATAGCGATCCATCTACAGTTAAAAATTTTGATGCAATCTCCAATTTGTTTTCCGGAAGTAAAATAAAATTTATCGCCGCCCCGGCTGGTACAAGAAGAGAATTCACAAAAGAGAATGTTCCCATATTAAGCACAAGTGTTAACTCAAGAGCAAACGAAGTTTTTAAAATTATTGAATTTAAGAACGATAGCCTGTTCGTTTCAACTTCGGATATATCCGGTAAAACTTCGGCACAAAAAATTTATTCAATTATTGACGGAATCTTCCCCAAAGAAAAACAGAACTATAAATTTGATCCCGACAAAATTTTAAGATGGAGTTACGACCTTGGTTATTCAACCACATCAAAAGTAATAACACACGAAAATAGAATTTATGCAGCCGATATAAGCGGTCAAGTTGTTTGTCTCGATACTTTGGGTAAAAAGCGGTGGGATTATTTTTCATTCGGTTATATTTATTCAAAACCGACTGCGCGCGATGAGTTTCTGGCAATCGCAACCATACAAGGTGATCTTGAAACAGTCAATGCAAGAACCGGCAAACCCTTACAGTCAATCGGGTTTGATTCACCGATTACAAGCGACTTAGTAAGCTTTGATTACTCCGGCAGCTATAATTTTATGATTCCAAAACAATCAAGATCAAGAGCCGCGGTTGTTGTTGGAACTCAATCGGGAAGAATTTATTGTTACGATATGGAAACTATGCAGGAGATATGGAAGTTCACAAATACACAAGGTGCTATTACCGGTGAACCGCTTATTGTAAAAGGACAAATTTTATTTTACAGTTTAGACGGAACACTCTACTGCATTAATGCTAATACCGGTTTGCTTACCTGGAAATCAAAATTAACCGGCAGGAATGAATCGGATGTTTATGCCTCAAGTTTAACAACGAATCAAAGTGATGTGTTTATTTCGCTTTCAAACGGTAAACTTTTTTCTTATGATTTACTTCTCGGGAAAAAGAATTGGGAATTTGATAAATATAATTTGAACACAACATTAAAGGCTTCAAATGACGGCAGACTTGTTTATGCTAAAAGTACAAATGACAGGTTTCATATTTTATCGGCAAGACTCGGTACATGGGTAAGAGAAATAATAACAAAACTCGGCAGCGAAAAAACTACTACCGATATAATTGAATTAGGAAAGAATATTTATTTCGGTAATGAAGAAGGATATTTAATCGAGATAGATGACAACTATAAATACAACAGAATTTTCCGAAGTGATTTCTCCCCTATTTTTTCAATCACACCGGTAGGCAAAAATAGACTCGTAGTTGCAAATCACAATGGTACAATTTCTTTAATAAGGATAAAAAACTAATGCCGAAATTTTCCACTTTCATTTTCGATGTTGACGGAACTTTAGCTCATACAAATAAATTAATTTTTGAAAGCTTCAGACATGTTGCAAAAAAGTATTTAAATAAAGAAGTATCGGATGAAGAAATTGTGTCTTTATTCGGACCGACTGAAGATGTGATTTTAAAAGAATGGATGAATGATAATTACACAACCGCACGCGAGGATTATTATAATTTTTATTCGGAACAACACAATATTTTAGCAAATACTTTTCAAGGGATGGATGAAATTCTTGACTCGATAAAATCAAGTAATAAGAATCTTGCAATCTTTACAGGTAAAGGTAGAGAAAGTACCCGCATCACATTAGAGAAGATAGGATATGAAAATTATTTTGAATTAATTGTTTCGGGTGACGATGTAGAAAATCATAAACCCGCACCGGATGGAATATTAAAAATTCTCGATCATTATAAACTAAACAACGATGAAGTGTTAATGATCGGCGACAGTCAACATGATGTTGAAGCATCGAAAAGCGCAAATGTAAAAATTGCTTCGGTTATTTGGGATAGCTACGCAAAAGATGAAGTATTAAAAATGAATCCCGATTATG
>DSBF01000322.1 GCA_011049495.1 Ignavibacteria bacterium | reverse complement strand
CAAAACACATTAGACTGACTATCGTGAATATTATTATCTTCTTTTTCATAAAAATTTATCCTGCAGATTTTTAATTTATTACCGTAAAGATACGACAGTCAAGAAAATACATAATCGGAATTATTATTCTGTTTTTTATTTTATGAGAATAATATATCAGACGCAAGTGCTTCCAAAAATATTTTCGTAACTTGAGTTCACCGCCTAATTGTAGAAACCGTCAAACGGTTAAAAAACATAATTATTTTTTGAGCAACGGATTACCTTTAAAGGCGGTCAACTTGAGTTACTTGTTTATGGAAGAATACAAGCTGAACAAATATTTATCCCGGATTAAGTACAATAAAAAACTCAGTGCTGATCTCGATACACTAATTGACCTGCAGAAATGTCATTTGTTAAATATTCCGTTTGAAAATCTTGATATCCATAACAAAACCCGGATAACAATGGATGTAGAACTGTTCTACTATAAAATTGTTGAGAAAAAAAGAGGCGGTTTTTGTTATGAACTTAACGGACTGTTTAGCGAGTTATTAAAAGCCGTTGAATTCAAAACATGTCTTGTATCAGCACGAGTTTTTGATACCACAGAAAAATACGGAGATGAGTTTGATCATCTCGCAATTATAGTTCTGCTTGATAATGAAAAATGGTTAGCAGATGTTGGCTTTGGCGAATTCGCTTTTTCACCGCTGAAAATCGATACAGGTATTGAACAAAAAGATGAGAGAGGGATTTTTAGAATAAACAGATTTAATGAAGAATATTTTGTCGTTCAGAAAAAGACTTCACCCGGTTGGAAAAGCGAATATCTTTTCTCTCTTAAGCCAAGGGATCTTTCCGAGTTTTCTGGAATGTGCCGTTATCATCAAACCTCCCCGAAATCAAGTTTTACTCAAAAGAAAATATGTAGTATCGCAACTCCAACTGGACGGATTACTCTAACCGATAATAGTTTTAAAATTACTGCTAACGGCAAAGTTGAAGAAAATGAGATTGAAAACGATAGTCATTTTTACAAGTTGTTAAAAAAGTATTTTGATATTGAATTGTAGCGCAGACTCTTTTCGTGTATAATTTGTAAAAAATTATCCGAAATCACTACTATGCTTCTTATCTAAATAATACTTATTGTAAACTTCTTCACACAATGATTTCAGTTTGCTCAAAGAAGTTTTAATTTTTCTCTTGCTTAGTTTTCTGCTGAAAAAAAACATAAGGAGCGTCGGGTAAAATCCTTTTTGGGCGAAGTTTAATTCCAACCGTAGAAGTGTACCCAATCCTTTCGGTTTTATGTTGTAAGAAAGATAAATGTTAAAAGTAATCAATTTGATGCTGAGTTTTTCGATATATACCGTTCTCTCACTGTTTATATAAACGGATTGATAATCGATCAGTATAGGTTTAATAAACATATCGCCCATTAAGCATTTGTGCGTTCCACCGATTCGCGGTATTGTTCTTTCGTTAAATTGTATGTTCTGTAAAATAGTTATCCAATTGACTTTGAATTTGAAATTGGTAATTATGCCGCGTACAAAGTCGGGAGGAGTATCGATATAAATTTTGAATTTAACTTTACTGCTGCCCTCTTCAACGGGTGGCGATGGTTCACGAACATCGATCTTATTTTTAAGCTTACCGACATCAATATAATAGTATTGTACGGTACCGAGATGTTTATAATCCATCTCTCCTTTTTCAATTTTATTCCAATCAATTAATTTGTTAAGCTCACTTTTGTCTTGAGTCTTTAGATAGGTGTCCGATAAAAGAATATACTCCGGTTCTTCGATATTATTCTTCAACAATCTATGCGCAAGAATAACATCGCTGCCAAAAAGTTTGTCATGGGTTTTAACTGTAACCGGGCTTACTTTTCCGTAATGAACAATAAATTTTATCGATAAATTAATTGCGGTTTTGCAACAACTACAATCACAAAGCGTATCAAAAGAAAACTGTTTTATATAACGATGAAAATTTGTGAATATTAAATTACACTGTGCAATAATTTCTTCTAAAGAGGGCGGTTTCCCAAATTTATAAAAAAGAACCGCGTCACCTTCCAATTCCGATACCGATAATTCCAACTGATTCGAATCGAGAATTGTTTCAAGAAGCTCGGCAATTATATACCTGCAATGAATATTATCTGAGTTATACATATATTCCGTAAAACCGCTTATATCGGGGATAAGAATTAATGCAGGTTGAATTGCTGCAGTATTATTTTCATTTTCAATTAGCGTTGGCATTGTATTTCTCCATCAATGCAGAAAAAGTATCACCGGAATTATTTTGCGTGACCTTCAATCTAATCCTTCATAAATCTAATTAAAAGAAATGACAATTTGGGTTTTGCAATTACATCGTGAGATACATTTGCTTCTATTGTTATCAAATTTCCAGGTTTCAAATTCACTTTTTTGTCATCAGCAAAAACCAACTCACCATCTCCGGAAGTACAAAAAATTACAAACGGCATTTTAACTGAATACTCTCCTAAACTTTTTCCATTCATCATATTAACATGAGAAATTTTTTGCCGAGTACCATCAAACGGATGTTCAATATTAAGTTCTTTTTCATCTTGCATATTTTTGGAATATCCAATTATGGTAAAATTACTTTCTCTTTCTTAAGCTGTATTTGATTGAATCAAGATTAAAAATATACTTATTGATAACCATGCAAATTTTAATTTGGGCATTCTCCCTTCTAAAATTAATTTGATATCTATAATACAGTTAATGTAGCGAAAAATATCAACTTAGTTTTTATTCTTCGGCACCATATGTAAGAAATCTCCGTATTGCATCGGTTCTTCTAATCTACAAGACCAGACTAGTTTTTCGGTTCCGTCTTTATCTTTCCAATATGTAATATCGGGGCAGCCGTCGCACATATTTTGATCGCCGTTAGGCAGCAAATCAACCGGCTGAATAATAAGTATCGACTGCATATATGCTTTCTTAAAAATCCGGAACGGGTTAGCGGCAATATATTTCAAGTAATTCTTCAACGCTCTACGAACGCCCTTATCAAAAGTCCAAGCGTTTAACATTGTTGCCCTTCCAAGAGATTGAACTTTTGGTGATGCATAGGACAAATACTTATCGGTAAAGAAATGATAACCCGCCATCACGAATTCCATAAACTTTTTACCAGTATAGCCGAATATTTTGTCTTTATTGCCAACTCTTTCGGTAAGAAGCCACTTGAAATAATCCGAGCGGTGCGTTCCGTTCAAATATGCCGAAGGCGTAAAATCGGGGAATCTTTCTCTAATTTTCTTAACAACATCGGGAGCCATAATATCGACGACTTCTTCATGATCGGAATGATAGTGAACGTCATCCCATTCTATTTTTTTATCGCCCGCGTAAAAATCGAAAGGAACATTGGGAGTTATATACCTGAAAAGAATGAACACCATAGTATCAACGATATCAATATGCTTATGAGCCCAGTCAACCAGCTCGGGCACATATTGCAGCGTATCTTCATAAACCGTTGAATTAAAGGAGCAGGCAATTCCGCCTTCTTCGGCGAGCATTTCGGCATAATGAAGCCGGAGTTCATTAAGTTCAACTTCCGTTTTGTTCTGCCATTTTTCTTCTCTGCCCCTGCCTTGT
>DSBF01000088.1 GCA_011049495.1 Ignavibacteria bacterium | reverse complement strand
CTTACCTTTTAAGTAATAATTCTTGTTTTTGCACTTTATTGTATCAATGGGTGAAAATTCTAATTCATTCATATATAAATTGTTCATAGGAGCAAGCTATGAAAAAATCATTTCTAATATTTATTTCACTCATCTTCTCACTCTTCATTATCTCTTGTGATACAACCGAACCAGATGATGATCCGAATTCACTTGGCGGTGATACAAACGTTCCCATAAGTCAAGTAGGAAATGTCGTAAGCACCGGATCGGTTACAATCGGTAATCAATCATATGATATCGGTGGTGAGTTTGAAGTGATAAGTAACAATAACGGTTTAGCAACTTTACAGGTAAAAGCGGATTTAAGAAATGTGCCCGGTCTTTCTGCCTTTAATGATTTTATTCCGTCGAGCATGAAAGATGCAAATGGAAGAGTCAACACGACTGTTCAGTTTAAAGTTACTTCGGAAGGTATGCAGGATAATATGAATGTCGATGGAAAACTTCATACGCTTGTTAAATACAATGCTAAAGTCGGTGATAGTTATAAAATAACAACCTCAAACGGTAAGACAATAACCAGAACCGTAACCGAAAGAACAGATCAAGATGATTTTCCTTATGGTTTTTTCAATATCAAAACTATAAAAGTTGAGCAGGATTCAAGAGTCCCGGGTGTACGTAATTTTGTTTATCGATTGAATCACAAATTTGGTTTAGTTTTTGTGGAAATCATAATGGAAGACGGTTCTTCCGCTAAAGTTTATCTTTACTCGGCAAATTAATATTAATGCGATTCAACATTTTCAAAAAAAATGAATTATTGCTTTCGCACAAATTTAAACCGGTAGGATTGATTTTAATTCTACCGGGGATTTTTTTATTGCTCTTAAGATTCTACTTCGAAGAAAAACCAACACTTTTTGATATAAAAGCATTTGCAATTTATTCAACCTATCTTGAAACAAAATACTTCTCCATAATTGAAAATCATTTTACCGAAGAGCTAGGCGGACTACTATTATTCATTGGATTGGCTTTTGTAACATTATCTAAAGAGCGAATCGAGAAACCTGAGTATAACACCTTAAGACTAAAGTCTTTTATCATCACATTCTTTTTCACTTATGCTTTCATCATTGCCACAGTTTTGTTTGTGTACGGAATTGCTTTCATTAAAATAATTTTAATGAGTTTGGTACTGCAATCATTGGTTTATATTATTGTCTTCAAATATTTTCTGCTTGTATATAACAAATCGGAAAGTGCAACCAGAAATGAATATCAAAAAGACACCATATAAAATATTAATCGGTTTTATTGCGCTGATTCTAATTTCACTCATCTCTTTTATCATATATTTTTATTTAATGCTCAATTATGAAGAACGTCTAACCGAAAGACTAACCGATGATGTCATAGTTATTAATGATCTATTATCAAGCATGTATTTAGTCCGTGTAGATTCAACCTATCTCGCAATTGATACTGGTTTCTTCGATTCATTTCTTGAAAGGGGATTGGAGTACAACAATATTTTACCAGATGAAATAAAGTATATATTTTTAACTCATTCCGATGCCGATCATGTTAATAATATCAAACTATTTAAATCGGCAAAAGTTTTCTTCCCTAAAGAAGAAAAGGAAATGCTCGATAATAAAAGACAGAGGTTCACCTTTTTACCGTTCTATTCTAATGAAATTGATTTAGCTAATTATAATCTTATACAAGAAGGGGATTCGGTAATGTTGGGGAATAGAAAAATAAAATTTATATCTTTGCCCGGACATACTAAGGGCTCAATGGGCTTTATTGTTGACGATAAATATCTATTCTCCGGTGATGCATTCAGGTTGAAGAATGGTAAAATTTCTGTTCCTTTTAGAAAGTATTTTGTTACATCTGAAAACAAAATGCTGGAAACAATTCATAAAGTATCAAAATTGGATTCGATTAAATATATTTTTACTGCTCATTCCGGGTTTACTGCTGATTTCCAATTTGCTATTTCAAAATAAACTTGATTTTTGATTTTATTTAGTGCGTTTGAATTCCGGTAATAGGATCTGTATTATGAGGTAGTTGTAATTAGCATAATATTCTCTCAATATTGAACTTTCGAATCGTTGGTAGGGTTTTGTATGGTTATTAATATAAAGTTGATTAGGGAATAAATAATGAAAATAATAATCTCGTTTTTCTTACTTCTTTCTTTCATATCAGCTCAACCAAATCTTGACAGCCTTCTAACACAAATGAAAGGACTTGATGATACAATAGTTGTAAAAAAACTTAATGATTTAACTTGGGCATACAGAAGCTCGAATCCCAGCGCAGCAAAAAATTATGGGTTGACCGCACTAAAAATGGTTGAAGATATTGAAGACCAGAAATACAAATCGCAGCTTTTAAATTATCTCGGTGTGATTTACGGAAATTTAGGAGACCTCGATTCTGCTTATCACTATTATCAACTCGGTTATGAACTTGGCAAAGAAAATAATAATAAACGTGAAATTGCTTATTCACTTAATAACCTGGGAGATTATTTTTTCAAGAAAGCTCTCTATTCCGTCGCTCTTGAAAACTTCATGGAATCATACAAAATTTTTGAAGAGATTGATGAACAAAGAGGAATGGCATATACTCTAAATGACATCGGTGAAATTTATATGAAACAGTCGGACTATGAGAAAGCATTAGAGTATTTCCAAAGATCAGGTGACATTAGAATTGCAATAGGGGATGATCGCGGTTATGCAAAATCTCTTATTAATATGGCTTCAGTTTATGAAAATCAAAATAGGTATGAGCTTGCTCTATCTACCTACTTCAAAGCCTACGATGTTAGTCTGAAATCCAACTATACTAAAGGTGAGAGTTATGTCTTAGCCGGCATCTCAGACCTATATTATAAACAAGGTAACTTAACCAAGTCATTAGAGAACAGGTACAGAGCGCTTGAAATAGATTTAAAAATTGAAAATAAATACGGGGAGCTGATCAGCTATAATAATCTTGGTCTAGTTTATATGAAACTGGGTGATCTGAAAAGGGCAGAGGAGTTCTTAACAAAAGCCAGAACTGAATCTCAGAATACGGGGCATCTTGACCAATTAATGGTTTCTTACGAATTTTTGACCGAGCTCGCAGTTGCAAAAAATGATTTTAGAGCTGCATATAATTCGTTGAAAGATTACCAGTTGCTAAACGAAAAAATTTACGGACAGGAAAATTTAAATAAAATCGCGGATCTTCAGACTGCCTTTGTTACCGAAAGAAAAGATCGTGAAAACCAATTACTTAAGAAAGATATTGAATTTCAAAAAACTACTAGGAATTATTTAATATTAATTACACTGCTGATTTTAAGCGGAGTTTTTCTTTTTGTTATGAAGTATAAATCCGAAAAGAAAGCGAATCAATTGTTGAAGGAATTGAATTCATCTAAAGATAAATTCTTTTCAATTTTTGCACACGATCTAAAAAATCCATTCGGCGCGGTACGTAATATTGCAGATTTTTTGAATGAAGATTATGATGATCTTTCCGATAATGAAAGAAAAGAAATGATTAATTCTTTGTCGGAAGCATCTAAAGATATTAATAAACAATTAGAAGATTTATTGACCTATGCGAGAACGCAAAAAGGTGAATTCGGTATTAGTAAAAT
>DSBF01000270.1 GCA_011049495.1 Ignavibacteria bacterium | reverse complement strand
GGTATATAATACTCTTCGCGGGGAATTGAATCTTCTATTCTGTTTAATGCTAAGTCAAGTAATTCTTCGCTTAATTCTTCAACTATAACACCATTGTCCGGTTCATTATCGCCAGAATAATTTTCTGCCGCTGTTTCGCTATCTTCCCACAAATCTTTAAGATCGCTTTTTTTTAATTTATTAATCCATTCAATAATTATTTCTTTTACTTGGTCAATAAGATTATTATCCCAGGTTCCTTCTTCTGTTAATTGCTCACTCATTAAACTCCAATAAGTTTTTTTCTTGTCATTAGGATGCAGTTGCTTTTTTAACAATGAAACTATTTCATTGGTAGCTTTGCCGATAGATATCGCCATCTTAAATCTCCGATAAATAAATTATTTCTTCTGCAATAAGTTAGCAAAAGGAAATAAAAAAAATATTGGAAAAATTTTTCTAATGAAAAATTTTTATATACACAAAGATTTGTAATTATGAATAAATTTTTATAGAATCTTTGAAATGATTAACCGCGGATTTTATCAAGCAGATAGTTTGCGGTTTTGGCTTCTTCTTCGTTAATGTTGTTGAATACCGAGTTTAATTTATCTTCGAGAATATCGAGTTGTTTAAGAACTTCGAGCCCCTTATTGGTTATAATGACTTCAGCTCTCCGCCGATCTTCCTTGCAATGATTTCTTTCAACTAAATCCTTCATTCGTAATCGTTCAACTAAGCGCGAAGCATCGCTCATTTTATCGAGCATTCTTTCTTTTAATAAATTAATTGTAGCGGGATTTGGGTGTTGACCGCGCAGGATTCTTAATATATTGTATTGTTGAGGAGTAAGATTATATTTTTCTAACAGGTGTGTCTGGTGATAACTAAGCCAGCTGTGAGTAAAAATAATATTCACAGCCAGCTTGTGTATTTCACTTTTGAAATTTTCTTGTTTTATTTCTTCTTCTAATTTCATCAAGATTCTTTTATTAATTGAATGTTAATATTAAGATGAACAGTTTTGCCGACCACTAGTCCGCCGGCTTCAATTGCGGTGTTCCACTTTAAACCGTATTCAAATCTATCTAATGAACCGGTAAGTTTGAATCCGGCTTTAGTATTTCCCCAAGGATCTTGTACGGTACCATTATGTGTCGCGTCCAATTTAATTTCTTTTGTTATCCCTCTAATGGTTAGATCACCAACGAGTTCATATTTGTTGTCGCTGACTTTTGTCATTGATTTACCGACAAATGTAATTTGCGGATGTTCATCCGCAGCAAAAAAATCGTCGGATCTTAAGTGGTTGTCTCTTTTTTCATTATCAGTATTAATGCTGTTGGTTTCTATTGTGAAGTTAACTTTAGCTCCTTCAAAATCTTCGCCTTCAGTTACAACCGTGCCTTCATATTCGTTGAATTTACCGTCTACATCGGTAATTACCATATGAGAAACGGTAAACCCGATTTTTGAGTGGGCTTTATCGAAACTCCAATTTGTTTGGGCACTTACAGTTATTGCTGCAATAAGCAAGAAATATAGGACTAGGTTTAGTTTTTTCATTTTGTACTCCGCTTTTATTATGGACTGACTGTCTCATTTCTTTTAATACAATATATGTTGTAACACTGAAAGTTGCAACATTGCTTTTAATTATAATATGTTTTTTACTATCTATAACAATTAACAAATAATTATTGTCAAAAGTGCCCAAGTGGAATGATTTTAAAATTACTTCGCAAAAAGATGCAAATAATTTGAATAAAGTGTATTTTTCCCTGTAAATCTTAAAACTAAAAAACAAATGCCAAACCCCTCTTACCAAGATTGCAATGATTGTCCTAATTATTCAGAGTTGATTGAGCGATTACTTTTCTTTAACAAAGTCTCTCAAAATATTCTTGAGAAAAAACCTCTTCCCGATTTGCTGAATGAAATAATCAATTCGAGTAAAAGTTTATTGAACGCAGAAGCAAGTTCACTGCTGCTTTATGATAGAGGTGAGAACTATTTATATTTTCACACGGTCTCGGGTGAAAAAAGAAAAGCATTAACTCATAAGAAGATAAAAATAGGAGAAGGAATTGCCGGATGGGTTGCTCAGCACAAAAATGAAATTAATATTAATGATTGCTATTCCGATCCAAGATTTAATAAAGATTTTGATAAAGCAACAGGTTTCAAAACGAGAAACATGCTCTGTGCACCAATGATCAGAAAAAATGAACTTGTCGGTGTGATTCAGGTGATTAATAAAAAAGATAACCGTCTTTTTAATGAGCAGGATATTGATTTGTTTAATCTGCTTGCATCGGAATGCGCACTTGCAATTGAAAATGCCCGTCTTGCCGAAGTCGAAATAAAAACCGAACAGCTTAACTATGAATTAAAAATTGCACATCAAATACAACAGAAACTTCTTCCATCGAAATTGCCAAAGTTAGAGGGTTATGAATTAAGCGCAGAACTAATTCCGGCTAAAGAAATTGGCGGTGATTATTATAATGTAATTAAAATAGACGATGATCAAACTCTATTTTTTGTTGCGGATGTTTCGGGCAAAAGTGTATCTGCCGCTTTAATTGTTTCAACAATTTATTCCTTTATTCAAACATACCTAATAATAAGCAGCGAGAGATTTGATTTAAGAGATTTTGTTCAATCGCTAAACACATTTTTAATTACATCTACTACTCAAGACAAGTTTGCCACTGCTTGGTTCGGATTGTTAATACATTCCGAAAAAAAATTAATAAGTATAAATGCCGGTCACAACCCGACATTTTTCTTTGACAATAGTTCATCAGAATTAATTGAGTTAACCAAAGGGGGATTATTATTAGGTAGTATTGATTTCCCATATGAATCGGAGGCAATAAAATTAAAGAGAAATGACTTGATTATTTTTTATACGGACGGCATACCAGAAGCAATGAACAAATCTAACATTGAATACGGCGAAGACCGGTTCAAGAAATTAATTGTAAAATATTCCCCACTTCCCCCGGATAAACTTTTAAATAAAATAATCACGGGTGTTAAAAAGTTCAGAGGTACTGCCGAACAAAGTGATGATGTTACTCTCGGAGTGATTAAAACAAATTAACAATCAGAAAAGTATACTTAGGGTAGTTAGTGAAGAAACACATTCTATTATTTTTTACTTTGGTATTCTTTACAGAAATTTTTGCACAAGTTGTAACGGTTTTAGATAGCGAAACAAACCACCCGCTTGAATTAGTAAATATCTCAAGCGAAAAACCAAAAACGTTTACTTTGACAAATGCCTCCGGCAAAGCAGACATTTCTAGATTTGAAAATGCAGAAATTATTTCATTTCAAATGCTGGGTTATAAAACGAAGCGGTTAAATTATTCAGAAATTGAAGACCTCAAATTTTTGATACGTTTAGAAGCAACTAATATCTCGTTGGATCAAATTGTAGTATCCGCTGCCAAATGGAATCAACTGAACAGAGAAAATCCAACAAAAGTTTCCATGATTACTCCCAAGGATTTGGCATTACAAAATCCACAAACCGCTGCCGATTTATTAAATATCTCTGGTGAAGTTTTCATTCAAAAAAGTCAACAAGGCGGCGGAAGTCCTATGATACGAGGCTTTGCAACGAATCGTTTATTAATTGCAGTTGATGGTATTCGAATGAATACCGCAATTT
>DSBF01000356.1 GCA_011049495.1 Ignavibacteria bacterium | reverse complement strand
TTATCTGTAGAATTATAATAGATTTCGAGCAATGCAACAACGCTGACAAATGTCAGCGGTTACATATCCATATTCATACCGACAAATGTCGGCGGTTACATTTCCATATTCACACTGAAAAATGTCGGCGGCTACTTATTTTATCAACAAAAAATTATTTCGAATCAAATCTTATCAATAAAATAAGGTAGCATAGCGCGCCAGGTGGGCCAATCGTGGCGCATATCGTGTCCCCACAGATCAAGCCAATGAGGAACACTTTTTGCGTTAAGAATATCGGAAAGTCTCCGTGATGATTCGGGGTCTTCATAAGCACCTTGACCGGATGCAATTACAATCGTGCTTTTCCGCATCTGTTCCAAAACAGAGTGGTCTGTTATATTCGGCAAATAATCTACGGGAGAATTAAAGTAGCAATGGTCGTCGTAATAATCTCTTACATAATATTTAATATCATAAACACCGCTCATTGCAATCATCCCGCTGAATATATCCGGTCTTTGAAAAAATAAATTTGCGGCATGGTAAGCGCCTACGGATGCACCCGCTGTAACAATCGGAACCACTCCTTTACAATGAGAATGTATAAAAGGAACAACTTCAGAAATAATATAATTGTTGAACTGACCATGACGAATTGACCTATGACCGGGCTCATTTTTTGAGTTAAGTATGCACTCGTTGTTAACCGTATTAACGCAGAAGACTTTTATTTTGCCCGATTTTATATGATGACCGATGGAATAAATTAAGTGGAATCTTTCGTATTCCAAAAAATCCGCAGCAGCTGTCGGGAAAAGAAGCAATGCATACCCGTAATTACCGTAAACCGCTATTTCCATATCTTTAAATAAAGCTTTGCTGTACCATTTATGAATTTCTTTATGCATTATTTTCCCGCAGCCTGTTATAAACTAATTTTCGAAATTTTAGTGATGCTGAAACATATTAGAAATTTACTCTCTATAAAATTGTATATGTAATGCCGAGCTGCAATCCTTGTTTCATCTGTGCTGTCGGCGACTGCACTTTATCATAGATAAGTAAATAAGTTAAATTAACATTCAGCCATTTGTTAATTTTTGCCGTAATTAAATTATCCCATCTAACATCCCATACATCCAATCTGTCAAAAGCAGAGAATAAACCAAGTTTAGAAACAAAAGCCGTGTTTTCATCAATTGGTATTTTTAAGTCGGTAACGCTCTCAAGACCGGTTTCAAATTTGAATGTTTCTATTTTATCAGGCGTGTCGGGATCGTCGGAGTACATTGTAAATCTGCTTGTTATTGTTTCTTTGAAAGCTAGACCCAAACGTGTTTGAATTATTTTACTTTGCCCATATGTAAAACCAATAGATTGTGTAATGTAACCGGGATCAAAAAAGTTTGCAATTTCAATTTTACCTGCATCGGTATAATCGTATCCGGTAGAAATTTGAGTTAAAATATTGTTGCCTATAAAAGGATCAACAATCCACCCAATGTTGTAAGAATAAACTGTTTCCATAAAAAGTTCGTTATCGGTAACTTTAACTCCATCGCTGGCAATTTTTGTCTGACCATAAACGGCTTTTAATTCATTTTTGAATTCCCACTTTTCGGTTTTATACATTGCGTTGAACTTTCCTGTAATTGTCCATGCTAACGAATTTTCGCCACCCTGTGTCCAATTGCTGAAAGCTATTTGACTGATATTCAGTCCCGCAACAACACCGGGCACCCATCTGTTTAATGTAGTATCCGGTTTTTCTTGTGCGTTGATACCTAAAGTTAAAAGAGCAAACAAAAGCAAGAAAACCAACATTTTCATTATATATTCCTTTTGGTTTTAATTTAATGGCTCAAACATAACCAAAAATGTGTATTTGGGAAAATAACGGCATTACCTGTTGGCGATTCAAAATTACATTTCGATTTTTTTTACAAAAACTACGTCTTTGTTTATATTTATGGTTCTATTCGGAATAAAAAATCAAATAGTTTAACGAAAGGAAATAATATGAAGAAGATGCAAAAATTTATACTCCCGGTACTAATTATAGCTGCAGTTGCAATAATGTATTTCGGTTACTTTGCCCCGCGCGATGGTTTGGGATCGTTTTCGAAATTTGACCCGAACAGTCATGCCTCGCAGGAAATAATTGTTTCACTTGTTAAAGAAAAAGGTGTTCGTCTTGATCGCGCATCCGGTGAATCAATTTTTTATGTTGTAGATGCCGACGGCAGAGAGGTTCTTGTAAGCGGACCCTCTTCTCTTCCCCCCGGAATGAACGACGCTCCGACAATTGTTCTAGTCGGTCACTTAAACAGGAACAATTCTTTTCATGCTCATGATGTAAGGATTAGGAATTAGGAGTAAGATTAAGATTATGACAAAAAACCATTATTGATTTATGAAATAATTTTTTCCGTTTATTGTTAGAGAAGATGAAGAGCGAATGAAAAATTTTGAACTTGTTTCGGATTATAAACCGACGGGCGATCAGCCGAAAGCGATTAACGAATTAACGGACGGTATTTTGCGCGGTGATAAGCATCAAGTTCTGCTTGGTGTTACCGGAAGCGGTAAAACTTTTACAATGTCTAATGTAATTACAAACGTTAACCGACCGACATTAATAATATCTCATAATAAAACCTTAGCCGCACAGCTTTATTCGGAATTCAAATCTTTCTTTCCCAACAATGCAGTCGAATTTTTTATTAGTTATTACGACTACTACCAGCCGGAAGCTTATGTTGTTAAGAAAGATTTATATATAGAAAAAGATTTTTCCATTAATGAAGAAATTGACAGACTAAGGTTAAGAGCTACTACATCATTAATTGAAGGAAGAAACGATGTAATTATAATTGCCAGTGTCAGTTCAATTTACGGAATCGGTGCACCGGATGAATATGCAAGGCAGATTCTCTTTCTCAAAAAAGGTGAATCTATCGAAAGGAAAAAACTTTTACGAAAACTAATTGATATCTACTATACAAGAAACGATGCCGAGTTTACACGCGGTACATTCCGTGCGCGCGGTGATGTAATAGAGGTTATTCCCGCCTATCAAAATGAAGAGGCAGTTAGAATTGAATTGTGGGGAGACGAGATCGAACGCTTATCTATTATTGATTCGATTACTGGAAATGTAATTAATGAAGTTGATTCCGTTCCTATTTATCCGGCTAAATACTTTGTTACAAACAAAGATCAAATAAAAAGGGCTGTAAAGGATATTGAAGCAGAACTAAAAGAACGACTCGAGTACTTTTGGTCTCAAGAAAAATATCTGGAAGCGCAGAGATTAGAACAACGAACCCGTTATGATTTGGAAATGATTAAAGAACTTGGGTATTGTTCCGGTATTGAAAATTATTCGAGACATATGGAAGGCAGGCCTCCGGGTTCGCGCCCTTCATGTTTGTTCGATTATTTTCCGAAAGATTATCTATTAATTGTGGATGAATCGCATGTAACGATTCCTCAGATTCGCGGTATGTATCTCGGCGACCGTTCTCGAAAGGAAGTTCTTGTTGAACATGGTTTTAGATTGCCTTCCGCATTAGATAACCGTCCGTTAAAGTTTGAGGAGTTTCAAGAACTTACCAACCAAGTAATTTATGTTAGTGCCACTCCCGCCGATTACGAATTCAGTCAATCTAAAGGAACTTATGTTGA
>DSBF01000469.1 GCA_011049495.1 Ignavibacteria bacterium | reverse complement strand
ATTACACAAACAATGTCGGTTATTCAGAACGAGGCGGCGTTCCGATTGAACCGTATCTTTCGGAACAATGGTTTATGAAAATGGATACACTTGGGTCATCCGCTTTAAAAGTTGTTGATGAAGGCAGAATTAATTTCCATCCTAACCATTGGGTTAAGACATATAAGCATTGGATGGAAAACATAAAAGATTGGTGTATCTCACGACAGCTTTATTGGGGACACAGAATTCCTGTTTGGTATCACAAAGATACAAATGAAATTTACTGCGAAGTTGAACCCCCTAAGGATATTGAAAACTGGAATCAGGAAGAAGACGTACTTGATACTTGGGCATCAAGCTGGCTTTGGGCGCAGGATGTTTTTACAACCGAAAAAGATCAAAAGTATTACTACCCTACTAATTTACTTGTAACCGCACCTGATATAATTTTTTTCTGGGTTGCAAGAATGATAATGGCTGGTATGCATTTTATGAACGACATTCCGTTTAAAGATGTTTACTTCACAAGCGTTATCCGCGATGAAAAGGGAAGAAAGATGAGCAAGTCGCTCGGCAACTCTCCCGATCCGCTTGAGGTGATTGATCAATATGGTGCCGATGCATTACGATTCACTATTAACTATTTAGCTCCGCTTGGTCAAGATGTTCTTTTTTCAACTGACAAATGTGAAATAGGAAGAAACTTTGCAAATAAGATTTGGAACGCTGCACGATTTCTTTTAATGAATGCTCAAGATCTAGAGCTCGATGAATCACTAATTGATAAACACATTGATTTTTCGGATAAGTGGATTGAATCACGTTTCAACAGCACAATAAAATCATACAAAGCTGCACTTGATAAATTTGATATCAACGGCGCACATAAAATCATTTACGGATTTATTTGGAATGACTTTTGTGATTGGTATCTCGAAATGTCGAAGAACAGAATTTATTCCGAAGACAAAGAGATCAAATCCGCAGTCTTAACTCGTTCAATAAATTTATTTGCAGAAATGATGAAACTACTTCACCCGATGATGCCGTATATTACTGAAGAAATTTGGCAGTCGCTTGATGATAGAAAAGATGGTGAAAGTATTTCTACTTCAAAATTTCCAAAGGAAGATGAGAGCAAAATTGATAAACCCGCCGAAGAAGAAATAGAGTTTATGCAAAGTGTAGTAAACGCAATTAGAAACATTCGCGGCGAAATGAATATTCCACCATCAAAACAAATCGATTTGTACTTGAAGGCTGATAAGATTTCCGATGTTCAGAAAAAATATATTCAATCGCTGGTTAGAGTTGAAAAACTAATTGTTGATGCCGATATAGATAAACCTAAAGCCAGTGCATCATCGGTTGTTAAGGGATGCGATATTTACATTCCGCTTGAAGGCTTAATTGATCTTGATGTTGAAAGACAAAGATTACAAAAAGAAATCAACCGTTTAGAAGGATTATTAAACGCTGTTACGAAAAAACTTTCCAACGAAAAATTTGTAAATAATGCACCAGACGATGTTGTAGAAAAAGAAAAAGTGAAACAACGAGATTGGACAGAATCAATAGACAAACTGAAGAAAATTTTGGAAGATTTAAAATAAAAATCTTTGTGGTTCTCTGTGTTTTCTCTGCGAAACTCTGTGTAACTTTTCGTCTGTTTCACTGAGAACTGCTGAGAAGGAACTTAGAAAATCTTCATGAAAAAACTCTACGTTGGAACAGCCGGCTGGTCATACAAAGATTGGATCGGCAGCTTTTATCCGAAAGCACAATCAAGTGATTTTAATTGGTTGGAATATTATTCTCAATTTTTTAATTGTGTTGAAGTCAACGCAAGTTACTACACTTACATTGACCCTAAAATTGTAAAAAGTTGGTTGAAGCATACCGCTGATAAAGATGATTTCCTTTTTACAATAAAACTTCATCAAGATTTTACTCACAAAAAGAATTTCACAAACGAAAACACAAAAGCCGTAAAACTTGTACTCGATCAATTAGCAAGCGATGGAAAACTCGGCGGACTTTTGCTACAGTTCCCGTACTCATTTTCTCTCGATAAAGAAAATGCAAATCATGTTAAAAACTTAGTTGATACTTTTGCCGAATACGAAAAATTCATTGAAGTAAGACATCAATCATGGTTTATAGATCGCTTTTTCGATTTTGTGAAATCAAATAATTCTTCACTTTGTGTTATTGATCAACCCGCTTTGGGTAAAGCGATTGAATTTCAACCAAAAGTTGTTGGTGAAAATTTATATTTACGTTTTCACGGACGAAATGAAAAAGCTTGGAGTCAATCGATTAAATATTTTGGTAAGAAACAAACTTACGAACAGCAAAGTGCCCGCTATGATTATCTCTACTCACCTGGAGAGTTAATTGAAATAGATCAAAAGCTTAAAGAAGTTATTGATACTGTAAACAAAGTAATTGTAATAATGAACAACCATCCCCATGGAAACGCAGTTGCAAATGCACTTGAAATGCTTCACTTGTTGAGTGATAAATTAAAAGTGAATGTACCGGATAATACTTTGAAATCTTACCCGAGATTGAAGAAGATAGTTTAACTTATGAATGGGGCTAAAGCCCGGAGTGCTTCTGTGTTTCTCTTCCTCCGTCGGTTAAAACCGACGGCAAATAAATGCTGAATTTTGTTTGTAAAATATTGCCGTCCACTTCATGGACGGATTAATAAAAACTCTGAAACAAAGGCTTTAGCCCCATTCTCATATATAAGCTCTCTTCAACTTTTCCTTGCCCAAAGAATTAACGAGATGTAATTCATCAACCATAAGTTCTTTTTCTGCATCACCGAAGAAATCTTTACTCGTTCTATCTTTTTGTGTTATCGATTCGGCTTTAACTGCCGAAAGCACCGCCATCCTTTCAACAATAATATTATTGCCGCTTTCTGCATCGACTTTTCCTTCAATTAAATATGGTCCCATTGAAATTGTAAGTTCCGCATACTTTTTATATGCTTCGGGAAAAATCACCGCTTCGAAAGTTTCTGTTTTATCTTCGAGTGAAAGAAATTTCATTATTCCACCTCTGCTTGTCACTACCCGCTTAGATGCCATATACCAGCCGATCATTTTAATTTTTTTACCGTTATACTTCTGCATATCCACAGCCTTAATAATATCTTTTTTATTGATTTCATCAAAAAAATCTAAAGGATGACGCGATACCATATAGCCGAACATTTCATACTCGTTGTAACAGGTTTCTTCTATTCCGAATTCTCTATCGGTAGCAATTTCCTTTTCGAGTTTACTCGTGGTGTTAGCGAAGAGATTCATATTCTCATCTTCGACAAGTTTCTTGTTGTAAAAATAAATATCAAGTAGTCGCAGCAAAGTTGGGCGTGTCCGCTTTAAAGAATCCATCGCGCCGCATTTTATTAATCGTTCAACGCTTTCAAAACCGAGATGAACACGTGAAAGAAAATTAGCAAGTGAAGTAAACCTTCCGTTTTTGTTTCTTTCTTCTAAAATTTTATCGGCATAACTTTTCTCAAAATTTTTAATTGCAACAAACCCGATTCTTATTTCTTTACCTTTGCCGGTATATTCATATTCGCTTTCGTTTATACAAGGAAGTAGAACTTTTAAACCGAGCCGTTTACATTCGCTTATGTAAACCGCCGATGAATAATATCCCCCGCCGTTGCT
>DSBF01000046.1 GCA_011049495.1 Ignavibacteria bacterium | reverse complement strand
GGGATCGCAATGGGGAATTCGATCCCAAGGTAATCCCTAAACACGAGAGCAGGCTTTCGGATGAGATTGCACAGGTTATTATTGGTTTGTATTCCAGGGGCATGAGCACAACTGATATACAAGAGCAAATAGAGCAGATTTACGGCGTTCAGGTTGATTCCACGAGTGTTTCCAATATTACCAATGTTCTTGTCGAGTCTATAAGGGAGTGGCAGAACCGTCCTCTTGAAGAGGTTTATTTCGTGGTCTGGATGGATGGTGTAAATATAAAAATAAGGCACAACGGCAAGATTGTAAACAAGACCATTTATTTGGTTATAGGCTTGACCAAAGAAGGCTTAAAACAGGTTCTGGGTATGTGGGTAGCCCCTACAGAAAGCGCATCGCTCTGGATGAGTGTTTTGACCGATTTAAAAGCCCGTGGTGTTGAAGACATCCTGATAGCCAGCACAGACAATTTAAGTGGATTTACAGAAGCCATAAAGAGCGTATTCCCTCTTGCTGTCACCCAGCTCTGCGTTGTACACCAGGTGCGCAATTCTCAACGTTACGTGGTCTGGAAAGAGAAGAAAGAGTTTGCCGCTGATATGAAGGAAATATATCATGCACCTACCATTGAAGCCGCAGAGGCAGCTCTTGTAAACTTTGAAAACAAGTGGGGGCAAAAGTATGCTTATGCTGTAAGATCATGGAAAAACAACTGGGAAAACCTAACTCAATTTTTTGATTATCCACTGGAAATAAGGAAAATAGTATATACGACCAATATTATCGAGAGCCTGAATAGAGGGATAAGAAAATACACCAAAACAAAATCTATATTTCCTCATGATCAGGCGGCTATGAAGGCAGTTTATTTAGCAATTGCCAATATCGAAAAAAAGTGGGTTTATCCAATTCGGGATTGGGGTATAATACTGCAGCAATTTTTAATTAAATTTGAAGACAGATGCCGAATATGAATTCAGGCGTTTACACAAAGTTTTCGAAAGACTCAAAAATTACAGCATTTTCCGATAACATCCTATGCTATAATTATGGGGCTGTCAGGGTTGAGCATTGTTTTGGGCAAGTTTTACCACATGCAATGGTTACCAAAATTTTTTTTACGACAGTGTATTGTTCTTTACTTTTGCCCTTTTCCTGGTAATTACCTTTTTATACGGCTTAAAGACAATAAAGCACACCGCAGAAGTTAAAGCTGATTTCAGGCACCGTATCCGGGTTAATTTCTTCTCGGCAATATCTATATCTTTTATCCTGCTCTCTATTGCGTTTATGACTTATTGGCCATTTCTGTCGTTAACACTTTGGTGGACAGGAACCATATTGCATACCTATTTTATGCTCCATACCATACGCTTTTGGATACAGCATAATTTCGAGATACAATTTATGAACCCTGCATGGTTCATCCCGGTTGTGGGAAACATACTTATCCCTGTTGCTGGTGTTGAATATATGCCCAAAACATTTTCCTTTGTTTATTTTGCTATCGGCTTTTTCTTCTGGATAATTTTATTTGCTGTCTTTTTAAACAGGGCAATTTTTCACCACCAGTTGCCACAAAAATTCATCCCGACCCTGTTTATTCTTATAGCCCCGCCAGCCATTGGTTTTATTGCTTACATACGAATAGCCCAAAGTTGGGACAGTTTTGCTATGTTCATGTTGTTTGTAGCTTATTTTTTCGTGGCATTGCTCATTTTCCTATATAAAAGTTTCAGGAGCATCCAGTTCTTTTTATCGTGGTGGGCATTCACTTTTCCACTGATGGCCATAACCATTGCCTCAGTAGTAGCTTTCCAGGTATCAGCCTTGGCAGCATATAAATATCTTTCGTTTGTGTTTTTGGTCTTAGCCCTTTTGGCAGTGATAATGGTAAGCTGGAAAACAATAGAGAAAATGAAAAAAGGGGAAATTTGCGTTGAAGAAGAATAATAACAAATTAAAATATGAATAATATGAAAACAAAAATAGTTTCAACCGTAACATTGATTTTCGGTTTTATTGCAGGTATTGTATTTTCAGGAATTGTAATCAGTGTTTCGTCGGGCGAAATGATGATAAAAGAATTGAAAAGCCCTTTTGGTTTTGATAAAACTGTTGAAGTAATGGTGAACAACATTAACAATAAACAGGGGTGGCATGTTACCGAAGTAATCGACCAAAATAAAGAAAGTGTTGAAAATGGCGGGACGCCTATTGGCAATTTTAAAATCATCAAATACTGCTCGGGTTATTATTCTTCAATGATGTTAAAAGATGATGACCGAAAAAAAATGGGGAATATGATGCCCAAAGCCTTCGCTGTTTACGAAAAATCTACAGGCGAAGTATATATTTCAACCATGAATGGGGCTATAATGGGTAAACTTTTTGGCGGTGAAACCGAAACTATTATAGAAAAAGTATCCTTGGAAGTAGAAGACATGATGCGCTTTATAAACTTGAAATTTACATTGTTTTAACTTATAATTACAATATGACAAAAGAAACTGTAACAGCTAAGTGGCTTGGCAATATGGCTTTTGAAGCAGAAGCCAGCGGACATAAAATAATCCTGGATGCTGAGCCTGAAGTAGGCGGTGAAAATAAAGGGCCCCGCCCAAAACCATTTATGCTTGCCGCTTTAGGCGGTTGTACAGCAATGGATGTAATCTCTATTTTGAAAAAAATGCGCGTGGAGGTGGACAAGTTTAATGTGCATGTTGAAGGGGAATTAACTGATGAACACCCGAAGCAATTTTATAAAATGCACGTGGTTTACGAATTTACCGGTAAAGACCTGCCCGAAGACAAGTTGAAAAAGGCTGTTGAACTTTCGGAAGAACGCTATTGCGGTGTGAGTGCCGTATATAAAAAAGTTATGGAACTTACATCGGAAATTAAGATTATTGATGGTTAGTAAAATATGAGAATATTATTCTTTTCTTTGTTTTTATGAATAGTATTTAATACAAGCTTTAATCTTCAACCCTCTCAGCCACACCCATTGCCAAGTTAATGTTGTTGAAAATCCTTCCCATAGACGTAAGCACATTTGCAAGCCCACACGAGCCAACGCTCATACCAAAGGCTTGCAAAAGAGCTTCCGCCTTTCCTGCCCACGTAACCACCTTTCAGGATGGTTTAAGGATTGCCCACGCTCAAAAAAACAAAATAAATTTGTGCTTCGTGGATAGGTTGGTGGAGTTTGATAATGCTTGAGAAATAAAGCTAAATAATAGACAAACAGGCGGATATGAATGAACACCAGTTGCCAACACGCAGTATAGTTAATTGCCGGTGCAGTGCGTATTCGAGCGGCACTGCCCGTATCAAAAGTAGTTGTAACTTGATAGGAAAGTGCTTCGAAATCGGTAACTAACCATACTGCCAACCGTTGTGCATAACTTGAAATCGGAAAAATGCAGAAATTACCGGACGATATAAAACAATTGATTGAAACAACAAATTGGACATTTGCGAAAACATACGCTGAAACGTGGCCACATGAATATATAGTAAGAAAAAATATTGATAATGAATTACTGAAGTTTCGCAGTTACGAAACGCCCTAAAATAAAGGTTAAAAAAGTTTAAAAAGAGTTGCAGAACTCATTGTAATTTGTTAATTTTGAATTAGTTACAAACAAAATCCAAATACAATGAGAAACATGCAACTCGGTACAAAAAT
>DSBF01000557.1 GCA_011049495.1 Ignavibacteria bacterium | reverse complement strand
TTACCTGAGAAACGAGTTTATACTTTAAATAAATTTAAAGAAGAAATAGTGCCACATTTCGAAGCAGAAGAATTAATACTAATTCCCTTTATACTTGGTAAGAATAAAAGAATAGATATTCTCTCCGAAGAAATAGTAGGTGAACACAAGAAAATTTCCGAATTAATAGAGTTGATAAGAAACGAAGTTGATATTGAAGAAAATTTGGATAACCTCGGGAATCTACTATCCGAACACATCCGGAAAGAAGAAAGAGAATTATTTCAATTAGTACAGGAAGTATTTTCCGAAGAACAGCTTTCAAAATTGTTAAATCAATTTTCGCATTTGAATAAACCTAAAAGCTGCTGATGATAAAAATCATACCGCTCGGTGGAACGGATGATATCGGCGCAAGTTGTATCTATCTAAATATTGACGGTACCGGCTTGCTGCTTGATTGCGGTGTTCATCCTAAAAAGAAGGGAATAGATTCGCTCCCCGAACTTGATTTATTAAATAACTTACCTCTTGATTATGTGTTTATATCTCATGCTCATCAAGATCATATTGGGGCATTACCGATTCTCATTAAAAGGTTTCCTCATGTTATCATTTATACAACTCCTCAAACTCAAGAAATTGCAAACTTAACTTTGCACAATGCGGTAACGATTTTAGAAAAAGAGTTTAATGATCCCTCATTAATTTTATATTCTCACGAAGAAATTGACCTTCTTGTTAAATCAATAATTACCGTTGAATATAACGATGAAATCCAGTTAAAAGGTTTACGGCATAAATCACTCGAACCGATAATAGTACAATTCTTTGATGCCGGGCATATTCTCGGGTCAGCATCAATTTTAATTAAGTATAAACACAAATCTTATTTTTATACCGGCGATATAAGAATTTCACCACAACAAATTATGAACGGTGCAAAACTTCCAAGATATCTAATTGATACTCTTTTAACCGAAACGACTTATGGTTCTGTCTCACTAAAAAACTTGCCTGAACTCAAAGATGAAAAAAAACGCTTTGCAAAAGCTATTAACAAAATTTTAGGTAAAGGAGGTTCTGTTCTAATACCGGTATTTGCGCTGGGAAAAACTCAAGAGATTCTTTCTATTATTCATTCGCTTATGAAGAAAAATGAACTAACCGATGTACCTGTTTATACAGGCGGTGTCGGGACGAAAATTTCTCAAGTTTACGATAAAAATAGATTTATAGTTAACGTTCGTGATAAGAATTTTGAGATATCAAAAATTCCTCAAGAAAATCTTTTTAACATAACCGATCCGACATATTTCAATAGAAAACCGGGCATTGTTTTAGCAGCTTCCGGTATGATGATTGAAAATACTACTTCATTTAAATTAGCTAAGCATTGGTTAAGGCAGAAAGATTTCGGAATATTTTTCGTCGGATATGTTGATATAGATTCTCCGGCATGCAGAATCTATTCTGCAAAGAAGAATGAAAAAGTTCAACTAACTGATTTTAGCGAACCGATTGAAATGAAATGCGAAATTGATAAGTTTAGTTTTCCCTCCCACTCAGACAGAAAAGAAATTTTCAGTATTATAGAAAAATATAAACCTGATCAGGTTATTTTACTGCATGGTGAAAATAGATCGAGAGATTGGTTTGGGTTTAATATTTTAAAGGAATTTCCAAACATAAAAGTATATGCTCCGACTACCGGATCGGAAATTTTAATTGAGTCATAAGTTCTTCTTCTTTATTTTAATTGTAAGTTATTATTTATATGTGAGGTGAAAAATGGAACAGCAAGAATTTCATTATGCAGGTTTTTGGCGAAGGTTTGTTGCGTACTTAATTGATCAACTGCTTGTTGGAGCAGTTAATTTTATCATTCTTCTTCCGCTCTATTTAATTTTTGGGTTGGGCATATTTGCGTTTGATAACTTCGAAAGCTTTGAAAAATTTTCGAATGTAAACTCTACTGTCCAATTTGAAGACGAATATACGGCTGCTTTTGTTATTGCAATAATATTCGTTGCATTAATTGTGGGTGGTATTTCCATCATTATTCAGTGGTTGTACTATGCCTTAATGGAGTCATCTTCAAAGCAAGCAACTTTAGGTAAAATGGCTCTTGGAATTAAAGTTACTGATATGAATGGTAATAGAATTTCATTTGGAAGAGCAACAGGAAGATATTTCGGAAAAATTATTTCGGGGTTAATATTGAATATCGGATTTATAATGGCGGCTTTCACACAAAAGAAACAAGCTTTGCATGATCTTATGGCAAATTGTCTCGTAATTTTAACGCTACCAAGTTATCAACAACATCAAGGAGGGTATAATGAAAATGTTAAAAGTAATATTACTTCTTAGTATTGTTCTTGTTTTAGTTCCCAAAGATATCAGCGCTAAGGATGGATTTTTAGTTCATTTATCAAGTAAAGATCCGCACAGAGTTTCGATGGCATTATCTTTTGCATTAAAAATGGCAGATGATTATGATGTTTTTATATTTGTTGATGTAGAAGGCGTTAAGGCAGTACTCAAAGATGCTGAGAGTATTCGATTCAAAAATTTTGAAGCCACACGTACAATGATTGATAAACTGCTTAAAGCCGGTGTTCAAATAGCCGCATGCCCAATGTGTCTGGAAGCTATGGGACATACACAATACGATCTAATTTCCGGAATAAAAGTTGTCGACAAAAAGGATTTCTTTAATTTTACCTCAGGTCGCATTATCACTTTAGATTATTAAAAAAGGTGAGCTTTCGGCTCACCTTTTAAAGGGCATCATTTTAGTGGGAGGGACCACTATTTTTTTATGAGGGTGCTTCTATTTACTATACTCAATTTAGATGCCAAACTCGATTAGCACAAAATTGTTGATTTTCCAAATATGAAATAGATTTATATGTTGATATTTAACCAACTGCAGAAAATATTACCGTGTATAGCCGTGTAAAGATTACCGCAAAATAAATTGTATCATTTTTTCCCTTATTAAATTATTTGTGATGTAAAATCTTTGCTTTCAAAGAGTTTATTTTTATATTCAGCTACTAATATTGAAGGACAGATGGAAATAATTCTTATACAACTACTTGCTACGATTTTTTTCGTTGGAGGGATTTTTCTTTTAATTTATTGGTTAATGAGAAGGAAGAAATTTCTCAAACAATTTAGTTTTAATAAGAGACCTCATATCGACGATTTCGAAGAATTGTTAAGCAGCAGTTTTTATAAATCTTATTCAAAAGATTTTATCGGAGCAATTGAAGATATAAATAGGGCACTTAAGCTTAAGCCGCACATGGAGCGGTTATATTTTCAGCGTGCAAAATTGAAAGAAGAATTAAAAGATTACGAAGCAGCCAAATCTGATTATACAAAAGCAATTCTATTAAAAAGCAATTATGATGTAGCATATCTTAATAGAGGCTTAATAAAATTAAAACAGCAAGATTATCTTGAGGCAAAAAAAGATTTGGTTAAAGCTCAGCAACTAAACAAAAACTTAAATGAAATAGGATTTTTTCGTAGCGAAGCTGAAATGCACATCACAAAACTTAATGAACAGCAGAAAGATATTATTGATCTTTTTGATGATTCGGGCTATTCACAAAAGGGTAATGCCATCTAAGCTACTTCCTTAACATTATCTTAACAAAAGATTAACACTATAATAACTTTACAAGTATCTTG
>DSBF01000225.1 GCA_011049495.1 Ignavibacteria bacterium | reverse complement strand
TATAACTACTTTAGAGATTGAAAATTATTTGGACATTTTGAAACGAGTGATTGAGAAAATTAAAGTAGAAGGATTAAGAAATGAATAAAAGCCCAGCCCATAACATCGTGTATAAAACATTGGGGTTTAAGTGGTTAATTCAAACATTCTACCCCGCATCGGCGTTTGTGTCGGCGGATAGGAACGAAGCCCGCAATCCCCAACGTTTCATACACGCAGCCGTTAGCGTTAATGCTAAAAAACTGACAATTAATTAGGATGCTAAAGAAAATTAATAATACTAAAAGGAGAAAATAAAATGAAAGCTACACAACAATTAAAAGATGAACATGAAGGTATAAAAATTATGCTTTCTATCATGGAAAAAATTTCGAATGACCTTGAAAAAGGTAAGGATATGAATATGGAGCATTATGCTAAAATCATTGAGTTTATAAAAGGTTTTGCTGATAAATGCCATCATGGCAAGGAAGAAGATATCCTTTTCCCTGCAATGATAAATCATGGCATTCCAAAAGAAGGCGGCCCAATAGCTGTAATGCTTAATGAGCATCAGCTGGGCAGAGGTTATATAAAATCATTGAGTAGAGCATTCGAAGAATTCAAAGATGGAAACAAACTTGCAATCAATAACATTATCTCAAGTTCGATGAATTATGTTGAGCTTCTCAGAAATCATATTGAAAAAGAAAACAATGTTCTTTTTATGTTGGCCGATAAGGCTTTAAATGAAACAGAACAATCAAAAATATTTGATGCTTTTGAGAAACTGGAAGTTGAGAAAATAGGTATTGGTAAACATGAAGAATATCATCATCTGTTAAAAGAACTTAAAAAAGTATTTATTTACATTAAAAAGGAGGTTTATTATGAAAACAAAATTGATTTTAATTATTTCATTGGTAATGATGTTTGTCTTACCTGCTAATTTTGCCAATGCGCATTGCGATACCAAGGATGGTCCAGTAGTTGCTGATGCAAGGAAAGCCTTAGAGCAAAATAATGTGAACTATGTCCTTAAATGGGTACAAGCAACTGATGAAAAAGAAATTAAAGAATCTTTCGAGCTCACAATGAAAGTCAGAGTACTTAGCCCTGAAGCCCAGACACTCGCAGATAATTATTTCTTTGAAACCTTAGTAAGGATACACAGAAGTGGGGAAGGAGTACCATACACTGGTGTTAAGCCATCTGGAACCCCAGTTGATGAGAAAATTCTTGCTGCTGACAAAGCTATTGCACTAGGTAATCTTTCTCCCTTAAATGAATTAGTACCCAAAGACAAGTTCCCAGAATTGCAGAAACGATTTGACAAAGTAATGTCGTTAAAGAATTTCGATGTTAATAATGTTCAAGCGGGCAGAGAATACATCGAGGCATATGTGCAATTCTTTCACTTTGCCGAAGGTGAAGAAGAAGGTCATAATCATAGTCAGGCTGCAGAAGATGAACATAAGACCAGTCATATAGAAGACGGTGGACATTTAGGACATTTACCTTGGATTTTAACTGGAATTTTCTTTATCACAAGTATTATTTTTGGAATATTGTACTATCGAAGAAAAGAAAAATGAAAGACACTAAAAAATCAAGAATACAAAGCACGAAACGCTAACATGCGGTATAGTTAATTGCCGATGCAGTAGGTATTCGAGCGGCACAGTCCGTATCCAAAGTAATTGTAACTTGACAGGAAGGTGCTTCGAAATCGGCAACTAACCATACCGCCAGCCGTTGTGCCTCATACTAAGAAAGACGATAGTGTTCCAAATGACAGGAAAAATGATTAAATTTGTAACCTAAAATACAATGAATTAGAATGAAAGAAAAACTAACAATAGACAAACTAAAAGCAGAAGCCAAAGCCTTTTGCATCGCAGAATCGAAAATTCAAAACAAATCACTTTTTGGCGTAACTGACGGAAAAGCAGTAGGGACACATATCGAACATAAGTTTCAAGAACAATTAAACTCAAAATACAAAACAACAATCGGTTCATCCGCAAATGGAATTGATTTGCCATCAGATGATATTTTGACTGATATTAAGGTTACATCCATTAAACAACCTCAATCATCTTGTCCGTTTAAAGATGCTAAACAAAAGATTTTTGGACTTGGGTACAACCTACTAGTTTTTGTTTACGACAAAATAGATGACCCAAAAACAAAAACCGCTAAACTTGATTTTGTTAGTTGCTCTTTTATTTCAAAAGAACGAACAGCCGATTACACAACTACTTATCGTTTACGTGAAATGGTTAAGGACAAGGCAAATGTAGAAGATATTGTTGCATACTTGAACGATAAAAATATTCCAGCCGATGAAATAACTTTAAATCAATTAGCAAAACAAATTCTAAAAACATCTCCTGTTCAAGGATATTTGACTATTTCAAACGCTTTGCAATGGCGACTTCAATACCAAAGGGTTGTTACCCTTGACAAGGCAGTAAAAGGAATTAGTAAAGTAATTGATAAAGTAGCCAAGTAATGAGAATATTTGAAGCAAATATTTCATTGCAAGTTTGCACGTTTTTAAAAGAGTTTTTAAACAATACTTCGTCTTTTGAAAACGCCAATCAAAAAATGTTTGATGCCTTCGGAATCAATACTTTTTTTGAAAATGATTTTGATTTTCAAGGGTTAAAAGAATCTGTTTCAAATTTAGCCATTAGTTCAGTTGAAGAGCCTGACCGTGCAGAATATGGAGATTTCCAAACAAATAAAGATTTGGCAAATGCGGTTTTACAACATTTGTCAAAAAAGAATATATTGCCGGAAATCATTATTGAGCCAACTTGTGGAAAAGGAAATTTTATAATTGCTTCATTATCGAATTTTAAAACAGTAAAGAGGGTATTTGGTATAGAAATATACAAGCCATATGTTTGGGAAACGAAATTTGGTATTCTTGATTTTTTTCTTTCAAATCCAAACAGTTACAAGCCTGAAATTACAATAACTCATTGCAATATTTTTGATTTTGATTTTAAAAGTATTTCTAAACAGTTTCCAACTGAAAAATTATTAATAATAGGAAATCCGCCTTGGGTAACAAACTCAAAATTAGGTGGCCTTAATTCTTCAAATCTTCCCAAAAAATCAAATTTCAAAAATCAAAACGGTTTAGATGCAATGACAGGCAAAGGTAATTTTGATATTGCCGAATATATTACTTTAATGCTCTTAGATGCTTTTCAAACGCATACCGGTTATTTGGCACTATTGGTAAAAAACTCAGTGGTAAGAAACATCGTTTTTGACCAAAAAGATAAAAGGTATAGAGTTGGTGAAATAGAAAAATATTGCATTGATAGTAAAAAGGAGTTTAATGTTTCAGTTGAAGCGGCTTTGCTTTGTTGTCAACTCAATTTAAGCCCAAGCATTGAATGTGATGAATTTGATTTTTATAGTTTAGAGAAAAGATTGAGTTTTGGTTGGCTTAATAATAAGTTTGTATCTAATCTTACTGACTATGATGAAACGAAAGATATTGATGGGGTATGCCCTTTTGAGTGGAGACAAGGAATAAAGCACGATTGTACTAATGTTATGGAACTTGAAAGGGTAAATGGTCATTTTGTAAATAAACTTTCGGAAGAAATTAAACTTGAAGAAGGCTTAATTTATGGGTTTCTAAAAAGTTCTGATTTAAAAAATACAGTAATTAAGAATACAAGAAAGCACATTA
>DSBF01000486.1 GCA_011049495.1 Ignavibacteria bacterium | reverse complement strand
GCAACTTCAATATACATTTGAACATCACCGATACTTAATCCGTAACGAGACATTTCCTTACGATCAAGATCGATTTCGAGATAAGGTTTACCAAGACTTCGATCAGCAAAAACAGCTTCGGGTTTAACGGAAGGAACTTCTTTGAGGAGTGATTCTAATTTTAAACTAAATTCTTCTATGGTTTTCAAACTTGGTCCGTAGACTTTAATTCCCATCGGTGCGCGCATCCCGGTTTGTAACATAACAAGTCGAGTTTCAATAGGTTGTAATTTGGGAGCTGAAGTCACGCCGGGTATATCACTTGTTGCTTTTACAATTTCGTCCCAAATATCATCAGGTGTTTTGATATGATCACGCCATTGACGAAAATGTCTCCCATTTTTATCTTCGATTAAATTTCCGTTTTTATCCCGTACAAATTCATCATTATCATCTACTTTGAAACGAATGGGATAACCGTTTTCATCAGTTATATATTCGTTTTTATATAGTATAACATTTTCAAACATTGAGACCGGTGCGGGATCAAGTGCGCTGTCAACTCTTCCGGCTTTGCCTACCACCGTTTCAACTTCCGGAATTGCTTGTACTCGGATATCGAGTTGTTGAACATATCTTTGATTAGCCTCAACACCGGAGTGCGGCATTGATGTCGGCATTAATAAAAATGAGCCTTCATCAAGTGAGGGCATAAATTCTTTTCCCATTCCGGGGAATGAATGTGATAACGAACTCCAGACAGTTGTTGTTCTGATATTTAATCCAATTGCATCGAAACTTTTCGGAATAACACCGAATATTTTATCGAATCCTAACCAAATGTTTAGACCGAATAAAATTATTAGAACGGGGATTGTTAGAAATATTTTTTTATTAGCAAGACACCATGATAAAATTTTAGGGTAGAAGTTTATAAACACTTTGAAAATACCGAGTACGAAAGCAATAATCAGTAAAATAAAAATGAAATTAATAAGTAAAGAATTTTGTACACCTAAAGGCATCCATTCACCTGCAAGTAACCAGGCGACAGCACCTGCAATTATTGCAACGGTTATTTTATCGTGATGAACAACAATAAAATTAATGTACAAACTATAGCGTTCAAGGTTATATTTTTTGTAAAACGATTTTTCCTTTACCGAATCATCTTCAAATAAATAATGAAACAAGTTGTTCATTCCCAATAAAATTAAAACAACACCGCCCCAGGCAAACCACCATAGTGTAACAAATCCGAATAAAATTAATCCAATATTTAGATACAAACGGTGCTTATTTTTACGAGTTTTCAAAGAGAACAACCAATGTGCAAATGCGGGCATCATAAACAATGTAATTATTAATGCCGCAACCAATGCAAATGTTTTTGTGAAGGCGAGGGGACCGAAAAGTTTTCCTTCGGCTGCTTGCAAAGTAAAAACAGGAAGAAAGCTTACAATTGTTGTTGATACAGCGGTTAATATTGCCGATGCAACTTCTGTCGATGCATTGTAAACGGTTGTAAGCGTCGTTTGCCCCGGCGGCGCTTCATCTTTATGACGAAGAATATTTTCACTAAGTATAATGCCGAGGTCAACCATAGTGCCGATAGCAATTGCGATACCGGAAAGTGCTACTATGTTGGCATCTACATTAAAATATTTCATCATTATAAAAACCATCAACACAGCTATGGGAAGTAGTGCCGAAATCATTAATGAAGCCCGCAGATGCATCACCATTATGATGATTACTATAATGGTAATTAGAATCTGCAGACTTATTGCTTCGTTCAAAGTTCCTAATGTTTCATAAATTAATTCTGTTCGATCGTAAAATGGAACAACGGTTACTTTAGATATTCTTCCGTCATCAAGTTTTTTAGAAGGGAGTCCCGGGGAAATTTCTTTTATTTTCTCTTTAACATTCTGAATTACTTTAAGTGGATTATCACCATAGCGGGCAACAACAACACCGCCAACTGCTTCGGCTCCGCCCTTATCTAAAAATCCGCTGTGACCTCTTGGTGCCGGTCCAATGTTTACTTTTGCAATATCTCTTATTCTGATTGGTACATTGTTCGTTACTTTAACTACAGCTTGCTCGATATCTTCTAAGGATTTTACATAACCTAATCCGCGCACGTAATATTCTGCAAGATTGAGCTCAACGGTATTAGCACCAACATCAATATTACTTTGTTTGATTGCATCAACCACCTGCATCATACTAACCTTGTTAGCTTTAAGTGCAACGGGATCAAGGTCAACTTGGTATTCTTTTATAAATCCACCAATTGATGCAACTTCGGAAACACCTTCGGATGCTGTCAATGAGTAACGAACATAATAGTCTTGTATTGTTCTTAATTCATGAGGATCCCAACCACCGGCAGGCTTACCATTTTGATCACGCCCTTCAAGTGTGTACCAGAAAATTTGTCCGAGTGCCGTAGCATCCGGGCCTAAAGTTGGTGAAACACCTTCGGGAAGTAAATCACTTGAAAGTGAATTTAGTTTTTCGAGCACACGGGTTCTGCTCCAATAGTATTCAACATCTTCATCAAAGATTATATAAATACTTGAGAATCCGAACATAGATGTACTTCGTATACTTTTAACTCCCGGCAAACCAAGAAGAGAAGTAGTAAGCGGATAAGTTATTTGGTCTTCAACATCTTGCGGACTTCTTCCCATCCATTCGGTAAAAACTATTTGTTGATTTTCACCAATATCCGGAATTGCATCAACGGGAACAGGATCACGGGGAAGAAGTTCAATATCCCAATTAAAAGGAGCCGTTACGATGCCCCATCCTACAAACAAAATGAGAAGCAGCACCGTAACAAGCTTATTTTCGAGAAAGAATTTTATTAGTGTATTTATCATTGTCTTCTATCGTTTTTATTTGCAGCAAGATTTTTTCTTATCACCTTTATGGTGTGTATCATGTGAATCGGAATGCTTATGATCTTTGTGATCATTTTCTTTTTTTACGTCTTCGGTTCTATCGAATTTGCAGCAGCCGGGGAGTTTTGAATAAACTTCGTCAGAAGCTTTATACTTCTCTGTATCGTGCCCAACTTCCGCCACATTTTTGTGAAGCTGATCTTCTGTAACTTTCCCTTTAACATAAACTACGGTAGCCATTTTTGTTTCTTTATCCCACGAAGCTGATTCAACTCCATCGACCATTAAGACTTTCTCGATTCTTTCTTCACACATGCCGCAATTGCCGAAGACTTTAAACTCCGTTGTTATCTTTACAACTTCTTCTTGAGCAGAGATATTTATTACGGATAGCATTAATAAAGATAAAAACAGTACGAAAGATTTATTTAGAGCTTTCATTGTATTACTCCTTTGTTTGGTAATAATTTTAATAAGTTAATAATTGTAATAAATATTTGGAAATAACTTCTGTGCTTAGCAGTGATAAGATTTAGTACAGGTTAAGATTATGATTAAGAGATTGATTATGATTAAGATAAAGACCTAACCAATTTACCAAGTTTATTTTTCGAATAGTGATTTAAAATTTAAATATACTTCAGGCAATTCGATAAAATAAATCTTACATGCATAACACTAAGCAGTTATAAATTGGAATAGTATCAAATTAGAAATACAGAAATGGAGAGATAGATTTTATTGTTTGCAATAAGTGGGGGAGAGTGATCAGTATTGTAAATATTGTTATCGGATATGGTTTCAAT
>DSBF01000314.1 GCA_011049495.1 Ignavibacteria bacterium | reverse complement strand
ATTATTATACAATACCTTGGTCTAACATAGCATCAGCAACTTTTAAGAAGCCGGCAATGTTTGCACCAACAACATAATTACCCGGTTTACCAAATCTTTCAGCTGTCTCAACACATGTGTTGTGAATATTGGTCATAATCTGGTGTAACTTGCTATCGACTTCTTCTCTTACCCAAGGTAATCTCATACTATTTTGTGTCATTTCTAGACCGGAAGTAGCAACTCCTCCGGCGTTGGCAGCTTTCCCCGGTGCATAAAGAATTTTGGATTCGAGAAATACTTTTATACCTTCATTAGTTGTGGGCATATTTGCACCTTCGCAAACACAGATACAACCATTCTTTACTAATTCTTTAGCATCATTTTCATTTAATTCATTCTGAGTAGCACAAGGCATCGCAACGTCAACATTGATACCCCAGGGTCTTTTGCCGGGATAAAAATCAACTTTAAATTCTTTAGCGTAAGGTTCTACTGCATCTAAAGCACTAGCACGAAGTTTCAACATATAATCAATTTTCTCACCAGATATGCCATCTTTATCATAAATAAATCCATCAGGTCCCGAAAGAGTTACTACTTTTCCGCCAAGCTCATTGATTTTAGTTACAGCTCCCCAAGCAACATTTCCAAAGCCGGAAACAGCGACAGTCTTACCTTCAAAATCTGTTCCTTTGGTTTTAAGCATTTCTTGAGCAAAGTATGTAGCACCAAAACCCGTTGCTTCAGGACGAATTAAAGAACCGCCCCAATTCAATCCTTTACCTGTTAAAACTCCGGTAAATTCATTTCTTAATCTTTTGTACTGACCAAATAGAAATCCAATTTCTCTCGCGCCAACACCGATATCACCGGCTGGAACGTCGGTATTAGGTCCGATGTGACGGAAAAGTTCACTCATAAAACTTTGACAGAATCTCATAACTTCGTTATCACTTTTACCTTTTGGATCAAAGTCTGAACCACCTTTACCGCCGCCCATAGGAAGAGTAGTTAAACTGTTTTTAAATACTTGTTCGAAAGCTAAGAATTTAAGAATGCCTAAAGTAACAGAAGGGTGAAAACGTAGTCCACCTTTATATGGACCAATAGCGCTATTCATTTGGATCCTATAGCCTCTGTTAACATGAACATCACCCTGGTCGTCAACCCATGGTACTCTAAAAATTATAACTCTTTCCGGCTCTACCATTCTTTCTAAGATACTTGCTGAACGATATTCGGGGTGTCTTTCAAGAACAACATCCAATGATTCCAATACTTCTTCAACAGCTTGAATAAATTCGGGTTCATTTTGATTTTTAGCTCTAACTTCCGATATTATTTTTTGTGTGTAATCAGACATAACAACTCCAATACATTTTGTGGGGTAAATATTACTTAGTCACCTTACGCACAAACATTGAAGGTTGCTTGTTTTTAACCTTCAATGTTGCATTAATAGGCTAAAATTAAGTTACCTAAAAGGTCTGAAAACAGTGACCTTTAAGGTAATAACATCTTTGCGTAAGGTGAGTTACTTTTATAAAGACAAATTTAACTTAATTTGCATATGAAACTTAATGATTATTTACATCAAGAAAAATGAAAACCGTAATAAACGATGCTATTTTCGTAAAAAAATAACCTTTTTTGCTGATATTTGGGAATGTGAATGGCTAAAAAGTAGAGTTATTGTCTTTTTGCTTCATTGTACTCATTGAAACATTTATAAATTTTTATATTAACATTCCTAAAAAGAACGGTACGGACAAAAAAATATGGTTGCCATAATAGAATACTGTATAAATAACGCTTCGGCTATTTCTAATGCTCTTTCTGCGCTTGAGATAGATCATGTGATCACGAAAAACGAAATGGATATTATCAACGCTGACAAAATTATATTACCCGGTTCGGAAAATTTTCATTTATCAATTAAGATGCTTCACCTATTAAACTTATTCACACAACTTCGTGTAATCAAAAAACCGATACTCGGGATTTCGCATGGTATGCAAATTTTGTGCAACCATTCTGACGAAGGAGATACCTCTTGTCTTGGTATCATAGATACCGAATCAAAAATGTTCGATGAAACAGAAATTAAAACTCCACATATAGGATTGAGTAAAATAAATTTTACCCGGGTAAGTAAATTGTTTGATGGAATTAAAAATAACTCAAGTTTCTTCTATCATCACTCGTATTACATTCCAAAAAATAAATTTACGGTTGCTACATCAAATAATGGGTTAGAATTTTCGGCTGCATTTGAGAAGGATAGATTATACGGAGTTCAATTTCATCCTGAGAAATCGGGAGAAGCTGGATTAAGACTCATTAAGAATTTTATTGAACTTTGTTAATTCGACTGATGATTATGCGTCAAGCGTAAACTTAAATCCCAAATCTGTTCTCTAATATCTTTATGATTCGCATATGGAGGATAATACTCAGCTCCATTTCATTTTTAAATTTTGGATTTTCGGGACGGTCTTTCATTATCTCAAGTTTAATTAAAATGTTTCCCGGTTGTAATATGAAATTTTTCTAATGTACAAAAATTTAAATAATTTTTTTACCGTAAACTCTTGAGGTAGATTCATTCCAACTGCATTTTCGCTAAAAACATTTCAATTTGTCTTCTATGTCTAAGAATATGAACAATAGCATGTTCGAGCAGTTGTTCTAAATCATATTCTTGCCCCCAGTTCGTTTTAATTATACTTTCTGTCATATCATCAAAAGTGAATTCCATTTTATTCATTAGAGTGTCGGCAGTATAAATCATCATATGATCAATTTCATTGCAAGCTGCAGAAGGTGTGCTTACTTCATAATTTTCTTTTCGTTCGGTCAGAGAATCTCCGAACTTTCTTCTTATATAGTTAGAATATCCATATCCCGATCTTATCACGTGATTCATAATTGTCTGTATTGATTTACAATCAGGATCAGTTGTTTCATTGTCGACAACAGCCACAAAATTATGTTGTTTAATTGTTTCTACTAAAATTTTAAGATCACGGACAGCTCGTTTATATTCATCCATGATAGCGCCGACTGGTCCATCTCGAAATGTTTTTGTCATATCATTTCCTCAAGTTATTTAATAGTTTCAAAAATTAAAGCAGAGCACAGACGGTAAAAAACATTTAAACGACTGAGTAGCTAAAATTTTAGTTGTTCTTACCGATTATTTTATTTATATCCTTCAATTTATATACTTCGATATTTTCAAGAAATAGATGATTCATCTTTATTTTACTTATAATATCATAAAGATTGCCTTCTGTTATAAAGAAATCCACATAGGGAAGTAAAGCCGAAATTATAATGTCAAAAACATCCGAATTAATTGGTTTTCTCTTATCAGGATAAAACTTATAAAAAACGAAGTAACTTGTGCTTTTTAAAGATGGAAACTTATTCAAATCAATAGTAACTCCAGATTGAACTATTCTGCTGGCAAATGCTCGATTTCTAATTGCTATTTGGGATGTAGAAACAATCGTATTAAAATATTCAATATCCTCGATTGAATACTTATCTCTTTTGGGAGGGAAATTCTTTTTTAAAGCTACAATACTAGACAATACCTCAGACTGTCCCTTTTTCCAGTAATCAGAATTGTACAAAAAATTAGATTTTTCAATTGTCAATTTAAGTTTTCCCCTAGGATTTAATTTTACATCTTGAATTGATGAAGGTACTAT
>DSBF01000312.1 GCA_011049495.1 Ignavibacteria bacterium | reverse complement strand
TTCAACTTTAAATGTATCGTAATGCCAATGTTCCATTTCACTTTCAAATCCTTTTGTGGGAAGATTAAGAACTAATGCTTCGTCAACAATTTTAATTTCAGCTTCGCCGTATGAATTATCATTGTACTTACCGGTATAACCTACCGGATCAAGCGAATGGTTTGTGCCGGTAATTTGGTTTTCTACTTTCTCATTTTTTCTTGCCGAATCTTGTTCTTTATATCTATTTACTCTTTCTAAGTAATCCGCAGCCCAATCAACATTATCATTGTCCAAAAATAAATCAATAATTTGGAGACTTAGTGCCTGCGGTAAAGAATTCATTTCATTAGTTAAAATTACAAGTCCGAGATTTTCTTTCGGGATTAGCATTGTTCTCGCGATATAACCCGGCATTCCGCCGTCGTGGTAAATAATCTTTTGACCCTGATAATCATACATAAACCAGCCTAAACCATAAAGGTGAAAATTTGCCTCGGCTTTTCTCATCGAGTTGCCAAGCCAAAGTATAGTACGCGGAGTAAACATATCATTAATTACTTTTTCGCTTAATACTTGTTTGGCGTTGAATTGACCATTATTTAATAACATCGTAACTTAGTTGCTCATTTCATCCACGTTAGAAAAAATTGAACCGGCTGCGTGTGGTTTTTCAATTGCAAGATGATATCGTTTCCCTTCAAGATGTGGATAGGCAACGTCATCTTCTTCATTCAGTTGAGAACTGCTTGCTTTTGATGAGCTCATATCAAGTTTATCAAATATTTCTTTATCCAAATATTCATACCACTGCATACCGGATGATTTAGAAACAATATCTCCAGCAATCATATACATATTGTTTTGATATCCGTATTCACTTCTGAATTCTCTTTCAATCGGGAGGTATTGCATCCGCTTAATAATTTCTTCATTACCGTAACCAGTTTGGAACCAAAGTAAATCACCGGCAAATGTTTTTAATCCGCTGCGGTGGCTTAAAATATCCACCATGTTTAATTGATTTGTAATCCATATATCACTCAACTTAAAACTCGGAATGTGGTCAACAACTTTATCACTCCATTTTAAGTTACCTTCATCAACTTGTTTAGCAACTATTGCGGAGATAAATGCTTTTGTGCATGAAGCAATATTAAATAAACTTTTTGTTGTTAATGGAGTTTGTTTTTCAATATCCGCATAACCATAAGCTTTCGAGAATACAACTTGTGAATCTTTTACGATTGCAACCGCAAGTCCCACGGCTTCAAAATCCTTTACGGCTTTCCCGATATATTGATCAAGTTTTTCATAATCAATTTGAGAATAAATATTAATGCTAAATACAAATAGAAT
Source organism: Ignavibacteria bacterium (assembly GCA_011049495.1). GTDB lineage: Bacteria > Bacteroidota > Ignavibacteria > Ignavibacteriales > Melioribacteraceae > SURF-28. The sequence goes on along the minus strand of DSBF01000312.1, from coordinate 2,373 downwards.
TAGCAGCTTGATAAGTATTTTCATCATTTTCTCCATTGTGTTTTATTGAGCTACTGTTAAGACGATAATTTATCCAAAATGTTACCAGGATTGTTTAACTTTTTTGCAAAACCAAATTTTATGATTGGAGTAATCTTGTTTTAAACCAAGAGCCGAGATATTGTCCGGAGAAAAATGCAGTTATCATTAACGGATAAGTACACCATTCAAATCCGATATTGAAATAGTATCTAAGTAATATAATAATCGGAACAGGAATATGAATAGCAAGAAACCATTTAATCGAAAATCGTTTTTGTGTCCCGCGATAATATCCGAAGGGCAGATTTATTAAAAATGTTATTAAAAGTAATAAAGTAAACATCATTTGTTTTTTATCTTTACCGGTTTGCAAAGATGTGTTTCATCGTTTGCGGCTCTTGCGCATTTTTTACAAATAAATTTGGGATTATTTATTAAAGGAATAATTTCATCAAGATGCTTGGCAACGTAATCTTTACTAAGATCGCAAAAAGTTTTGTCTTTTTTCATAATTCACTAATTCTTTACAAGAAAACAAAATATTAGTAATTAATCTCCATTTACCGAAAATTTATTTGCAAACATAACTAATTATTCATTGAAAAATGTTCGCATAAATGCTAACTTTATTTATGCGTGAGGTTAATTTTTATAAATCAGAGTCAGGCAAATCTCCTGTAGCTGATTATTTGGATTTACTAGATGGCAAACATGCACAAAAGATTGCTTGGGTTTTGGAATTGATTGAAGAGTTGCCCAAAGTTCCAAAGCAATATTTTAAGAAATTGACAAATACCGAAGATATTTGGGAAATAAGAATAGTTTTTTCGAACAATACTTTTAGACTCTTGGGCTTTTTTGAAACGAACAGAAACTTTTTAGTTACAAATGGGTTTACTAAAAAATCACAAAAAACCCCTCTTAGTGAGATTAAGTTAGCTGAAGAAAGAAAAAGAAATTTTTATAAAAGGAAAAAATAATATGAGTGATCTGAAAAAGTATATTGCCAAGAGAAAAAAAACCGACAAAGATTTTGCGAAAAATTATGATATTGGATATCAGAGTTTTAAAATTGGTGTTTTATTAAAGCAATTGAGAGAAGAAAGCGGAATGACCCAGGAAGAATTAGCCGCAAAGTTGAATACAAAAAAGTCTGTCATTTCTAGAATAGAAAACCATTCAGAAGATATACGGCTTTCAACTCTTCGTCGATATGCAAAAACTCTTGGAAGAAAAATTCACATTGAAGTTGTTTGATTATAATTGCTCAATACAACTCAAATTTAACAAGTCTGCCGTCAAGTCCGCCGTTTTGAAGCGGGCGTTTCATTGATGTACGCAATCCGATTCTTTTTATATATTCTCTATCGCCAAAATAAACATAAGCAGTTGATCCCTTACACTTCTGTTTTAAGAAATCACCAAACATTTTATAGAAATCCGATAAATCTTGATTGCGTTTTAATCTAATACCGAAAGGCGGATTACAAATTATTGTTTTGTTAATCAGCTCTTTTATATCGAAAATATTTGTTTGTCTTAAGCTAATTGATTTCCTTTTATCAATTTCATCACAGTTAATTTGAGCAGCTATTATTGCTTCTTTTGAAACATCGCTTCCGCTTATTAAACCGGGTTTAACTTCTTTGATATTTTTTATCGATTCTTCTTTTACTTCATTCCATAGTTTTGAATTGACGTCGGGAAGTTTTTCAAAACCGAATTTCTTTTTATTAATTGAGGGTGGTGTATTGGTCGCATGAAGAAAGGCTTCACAAAGTATTGTACCCGAACCGCAAAACGGATCATACAATTCTGTGGTTCCGTTCCAGCCTGATATTTTTATTATCGATGCAGCGAGTGTTTCAATCATCGGTGCTTCAACAGACTCTTTCCGATAACCTCTTCGATGAAGCGACCCGCCGGAAGTATCTAAACTTATCACAGCAAAATTGTTTTCGATAAATAGATTAAGCCAAACATCCGGATTCCGAGTATCTACATTCGGTCTTTTTCCTTGAGTATTTCTGAACCTGTCGACAATTGCATCTTTTAATTTTAGTGCGGCAAATTTAGAATGATTGATATTACTGTTAATCGTTGAGGCAAATACCGCGAATGTTTCTTCTGAAGAAAAGAGTTTTTCCCACTCAATATCGTATGCAGTTTTATAAAGATAATTTTCCGAATGGCAATCAAAAGAAAATAATGGAGCTAGTATGCGGTTAATTAGTCGATCCTTAAAAACTGAATTTGATTAGATATTTAGGCACAACCCGGGACAAATAATCTATCAAATTTGAGATTCGAGAAATGACAAAAATAATTTGTCGTTGAATTTCTAATCTCATC
>DSBF01000487.1 GCA_011049495.1 Ignavibacteria bacterium | reverse complement strand
GTTTGGTTGAAATTCTTACCGTCAATTCCGTTTGCAATAATTTGATAGAAATAAATTCCGCTGCTAAGTTTGTTTGCCGCATCAAACGAGAGAGAGTATGTACCTGCATCGATATTACTGTTGTGTAATATTTCAACAACTTCACCGAGAATATTAAACACGGTTATTTTAACATCGGAGCGAACCGGAACAGCAAAGTTAATTGTTGTACTTGGGTTAAAAGGATTAGGATAATTCTGACTTAACTCATACGATAAAGGAATAATTTCGGAATCCGAAACCGATAATACCGGATCGGGTGTAACATTAATAATAATGTCGTCAATATAAACTCCGTCTGCATTGTTTGTTACACTGGTATAAAGTCGGAATCTTAAAATAACATTTTCATATCCGTTACCTGTATAACCGGAGATATCAACAAATCTTTGCGAGAAGAAAATAAAATTCTGCGATACCGCATCTATTATATTCCATGTAACACCGTTGTCGCTGCTTAACTCAAAAAGGAGCGAGTCAACACCAACTTCAAGTTGTGCTCTTATCCAATAAGAAATTTCACCGGCAATATAAGAGGAGAGATCAAACGGCATTTTGTATGTTGCGGTACTGTTGGAATTGTTTGCGTAAGAACCAATCGGGCTATCTGTAAGCGAATAATTCCCGTTTTTCTTTACTGCAGATGTTAAACCCCAGCTTCCTGTTACATCCCAGTCCAAAATTGGGAATTCAAAATCATCTATAACTTGAGTTGAATCGATTGAGTAGACGGTAGTATCTGAACGGCTTAGATTCGAATTTGATGAAAGATCATTCACGGAAAAATAGTAACTGACATGATCACCAAAGTGAAGTCGAGTATCAAATGAAAATGTACCGCTGTATGTGTTGTCACCTAATGAATTAAGTAAAACGGAATTTGGTGAATTATCATTAACCCAATAATGCAGCATTGCAGTTGATTCATCTATACCAAAGTTATCGGTAAACATAACTTGTAATTCGAACGGGTCAATACCAAAAAGATTAATTGAATTTCTAACCGGGTTGCTTAATACCTCAACTGCCGGCGGAATCAGATCCTCACCAATATAGAAACTTATTGTTTCGGTTAGAATTCCTGTACCATCAACCGGTTTGATGTAAACAAAATATGAAACATCAGTTCCGTCTGATTGTGCGGGAATTAATGCTTGGAAATTTCCATTCCCCATATCTGTCATATCAATTACATTATAAGGGAAAGAATTATTTGTATTATAAAATAGTTTCACCGAAGCAAGAGAAGATTCTGATTCAACATTTATGTTAATTTCAATATCAGATTGTGTATCCTCGGTATCAGTAATAACCTGCAACGAATATTCTATGCCTGCAAACCAATTCATAATTCGTCTCAATACTAATTGGCGTATGTCGTCATCAAGAATAGCTTCATAACCTCCGAAAGCAAAAAATACAAGATCATAATTACCTCGGTATCTAATTGCGCCGGCTGTACCGTCACTGTATTTTAAGATTGGAACAGAACCGCCGAAGGTAGTAATTTCATCCGGGTATTGCTGTGTACTTGCTCTTCTTATCTGATAAAAATCAGCAGTAATACCATCGGTTATTGGATCGTTATCAACACCATAAATTACTGATTTGTTTGCATCATCTGATAAATAATGAGATTTGAGATAGTTATTGAAGAAAGCTACGTCAAGGTTTTCCGCATTTTCATTTAAGTCCCAGCCAATATCTTGTCCCGAGATAAACAAAGCGCCGCCGTTATCAAGATACTGCGCAATTGCTGCCCTATCTTCTGCTGTTAATGAAGGGAAAGCCCACTCGCAAGACCAAACAACAACATCATATTTACTTAACATTTCGTAAGTAACTTCGGTAAGTGCTCGGTGTACATAATCATAAGCAATCTTTTGAGAATTAAAATCTTCGAAGTAAAACGAGCTGAAATCAAATTCACCGTCATTGGCTTCTGCAAAATCGGCAACGAAAAGAATTTGCGGAGCTATACCGAGTGTAAAGTTAAGAGTCTGATCAACATCGGCTCCCATTAATTTTAATTGCATTTGAACCGTTGTCGGAAACGCATCTTCGGAACAACTGATAGGAAATGATATTGAAACTGTTGAATTTGCAGTATCCAAAATACTTCCGATAGATGCTATGTTTGCTGAGTTATTTTCTATTTCCACCGGCCAATCTTCTAGAACCGATAAGGTAGCATTAATATTTGAACCCGAAGCCCACAAATTTTTTATTTCTACAATAAGATTAGCGGTTTCACCGGGTTCAAGCACTCCGTTTGAATTACCGGAAGTTTCGTTAATAGTTAATCCATGAATTTGTAATCTTGGTTTTGCCGTTACTGATTCCGATAATGCTCTTGCCGCGTTAACTCTTCCGGTTCCAAGTAAATCAACATAACTAGGATTATCGGCATCAATGTTGTCGGCAGTTTCAACAACTTGAGTGAAAAGTTCGATAACATCAAACTGCGGATATTTAGCTTTTACAAGACCGGCAACAGAAGCAACTACAGGAGCTGCCATTGATGTCCCGGAAAAACGAACATATTTATTACCACCGTAAAATGTAGATGGTTCAACAATAGTACTGAGAATATTTGATCCCGGTGCTGATACGGTAATGTAATCTCCAAAATTTGAAAAAGATGATTTGCGATCGTTCGGGTCTAATGAAGCAACCGAAATTATCCAAGGCTGTGCACCAAGAGCCGAAGGGGATTGGTTATTAGAGTTGCCTGCTGATTCGATAATTAATACACCATTAAGAAATGCATAAAAAGCACCATCGACTATTAATTGTCCGGAACTGCCTGAGCTTTGATTTGTTATATGCGCTCCGTTATCGGCAGCATAATGATATGCTTGAGAAGCGAAGAGACTACTTACATAACCTCTGCCGTCATTAGCATGCCAGCCGGCTCGCAGAGGCATAATTAGCGCACCGGAAGCAACCGATGCAATGCCAACAAGGTTGTTGGTTGAAGCAGCAGCTATGCCGGCTACGTGGGTTCCATGCCCATTATAATCCATAGGATTATTATCGGGATTTTCACCATCCTCGCCTGGGGATGCATTTGTATCACCCGAACCTGAAACACCGTGAACAAAATCCCAGCCTCTAATATCGTCTATATAACCATTTCCGTCGGTGTCGGTACCGTCAAGAACTTCATTTGTATTAGACCAGATTACATCGGCAAGGTCTTCATGATCCCAGTCAACGCCGGAGTCGATAATTCCAATTATTACAGAGGAATTTCCAAATTGATCATCCCAGGCTTCAGGTGCAAATATTTGTGGTAAATGCTGCTGCGAACTGTATAGGGAATCATTAGGAATTGTATTTATCGGTGAAAGATAAACCGGCTCTGCATATTCAATAGAAGGGTCGGAATTTAATTCTGCAACTAGTTTATTTATATCTGTAACAACGGGTACTTCATAAACAAAAACATTATCCAAATTTAGTCTTTGTTTGATTTCAATATTCTTTGCTTGTTCAAAAACCGCACGTTCTTGCTGAAGTCCGAATTTTGAACTGACTTGAATTTTTGCGGATTTATTTACAGAACCGTAGTTGTCAATTTTTTTATACTTAACAACAACTTTACCCGGTTCAATTATATTGTCATTGTTTGATTTGTGAACAGACTTTGTATCTGCACCAAACAATACTGT
>DSBF01000400.1 GCA_011049495.1 Ignavibacteria bacterium | reverse complement strand
GCAGTGGAGCCAACTTTGGATTGAGATAAAATAGATCCAAAACTAACTAATAATATTATAATAATTTTTTTCATTCTAATAATCTCCACTATTTTATAAGAGCAAACTTATCAATTTTAGTACCTATATTAGGTGCTTCAACAACATAAACGTAAACCCCAAAAGCAACATCGAGGTTTTCTTCTGTTCTCAAATTCCAGAACACATCACCTACATATAAGTTTTCTTGATATAATTCTTTAATTAATTCGCCCCTTACCGTGAATATGGAAATCTTTGAGCCTGGCGGAATATAAGTAAATCTGATTTCCCTTTCACCTCTTCCGCTTGTTTGAGTACTAAGTAAACGGGCTTCTGCAGAATGTGTTACAACATATGGGTTTGGAACAACTTTGATTTTATTCAAATCAGCTTTTGCTAGTTGATTATCAAGTTCAGCACCTTTTAAAGTAAAGGTAAATTCATCACCGGCATTAAACTGTTTAAAGAATGATAACAAATATTCTCCCTCATTCGGTAAAGGTTTATCTACTCCAAGATATTGATAAACAATTCTCCATGTACGCCATATCTCTCCATCAAGATTTTCTTTAAACCATATATTATGAGCTGTACTTGTTGCTGTTCTTATTACATTAGTAACAATATCCACATTCTTACCTGTTGTAAGATTAGTAACCTTGAAATTTATATCCCTTGCCGGAATAATATTACTCGGTATTGGCGGGAATAACGTATCGGGCACTGATTGTCCGGCTGTTTCTTCGAAGAATTCGATTTTATAGTCACCGGGAAAGCCGATACCATTTCTTTGATTAGATTTAAAAACACTTACTGTTGTAAAATCAGGTTTTAACGAGTCAACTACTTGGTTGAAACCTGTTTTTGAAGAATCCATTGCTATTGCATCATTTAGTAGTTGTACCCTAAATCCATGCCTTACCGGTGTAGAACCGCGAAAGTTTTCATGTCGATTTATTAGAGTATCATATACTGCGGTATAAGAACCGGGTGTTTTAACTGCAAATGGACTGCTATTTACAATTAGCGTATCAACATTTTCAGGGAAAGAGATTGATTCTCCGGGATTTACAATAACAACTTCGTTATTTGATGGAATAATTACTGTATCAGGAGTTTGAAGATCGATAAGAGACCAATTTGTAGTTAATTTGATTAATGAACTATCTTCAAAAATTACTTTATACCGGAAACCGTCTCTAATACTTTCATCGTCAATTACTTCTACAAATCCTTTACCTGTACCAACAAAGTTTTCAGATTTGGACATTTCCGAAGCGGATGCAGACACATAACCAACCGGTCTTCTTCCCGGGGTTATGAAACCTGTATTAACATCGGTAATAGTCTCGCCTGTATTAGTCCGGAAAATAAATTTGGAGTTTTCTTCAGGAAATATCTCCAGCAATTCATCACCTCGATCAAAAGCAGTTACGGCATAGTAGTAGGTTTGCCCCGGAACAACTGTAGTATCAACATACATATTAGTAATACCGTCTTTGGTTGCCAAACCATTGTCATTTTCGCCAAAATAGTAAGTAACACCTCCAAATGCGTTTAATAAATTAGGACTAGGATAGTAAAAGCCGCTTATTGAATCAACCAGATCATATTGGGCTATTGGCTTATCGAATGATAGCACCCCAAGCGCATTGGTAATGGTTCTGCTATCTCTAAAGTTTGCATCGGTAGATCTATAAATTTTATATCCTTGAAAATCTTTTTCTTTTGTAACAAAATCCCTTGAATTTTCTGACGCTGAACCATCCCAGTATAAAACAACATTTCCATCTTCTTGAGCTAAAGTTAGTTTAGGTTTTCTTGGTGCTTGTGGAAATATATAACCTGAGTTATAAATTTTTTGAACAATATCCTTATTATTGTTGATATCTCTTTCATCTTCACCAAATAAAAATGCCACAGAAAATCTTTCGGTAGATTTAGGGAATAACGGAAAATATCCCGATGCATAAATAAAATCACCGTCTTGCGGTTGAGGCGGAATGATATCAAATCTTCCGGGAGTCATTCTATTCCATACTAACTCATCATTACTTAAGTTAGGGCTTTGGCTATTTTCAAAGAAATGAAAAGCTGTTAATCCTATTTGATCAGATTCGTCAGGATCAGTTTGCCCAAAATTAGGTTCACCTTGTGTGGGTATTCCATCTCCTTCGCCTCTATCTGGACCGGGATAATTTGTGTCATCGGGGCCAAGACCATCTTCACCCAAATCATCAAATTCAGGGTCCCAATCCCCATCTTCATCAATATCGTTATCTCTTCTTTCATCAATAAGTAAATCATCAAGCCCTTCTCCTGTTATATAATTTACATAGCTTACAGGTAATTCACCTCTATTTACCCTGGCTAAATAATGAACTGATTCATTTTCATCAATAAGACCATCCAAATCATTATCTATACCATCATTTGCAGAAGGATGCGGAATGGCTATTTCACCTCTGTTACCTCCAAAGGCTGCAATATGCCCTTCTCTAAACTGAGTAACTCCCGGTTCAATTATAAACTGCTGACCAAGAGAATAAACAGTATCGATAGTTGATTTTACAGTATAAATTTCTCTTTCATAGTTATTACCGTTTTCGGTAATAAGGACAATTTTATCGCCGGCTTTGTACACTATAGGATCAAAATCACTTTTTTTAAATCTTGGTGAATTAGCTTTCGAATCATTATCATTATCTATTCCATCAAATGGATTACCTGGAGATTCCAAGAATGCATATCCAACCCATCCAACTTTTTGACCTTTATTTCCGACATTATCAGCATCATAAGAGTATGTGATAGATTCATCGACCAAGAAGGTTGCAAGATCATCTTGACTATCGCCATCACCACCGGCAAGTGTGCCAACAATAGTTCCAAAATTAGCTTTTCTATATGTATGTGTTCCGTCATTAGTTATATCGTATAACCAAAATATTGCATCTTCGGCTAAAAAGCTTGACCATTGAAAGCCTCTTTGCCGCATTCGTAATCCCATTCCATTTCTGTTTGGATCATTTGCATCCGGCTGAAAGTGTGCGTTAAATTCATCATCCCAATGATCATCAGCTTCAAAGAATGATTCTTGGTCTGCATTTTCTATTCCTCTACCGAAAAATCCAAACCACTCGGTTTTACCTTGTTCATCTTTCCAGTTTCTAGCTACCGGATCGTTCCATCCTTCAATTGGCCAGGATTGAGGGATATGACTCATTGCAACCGAAGGATAATTAGGATTTCGAAAGCCTGGTGTTGGGTTCCATCCCCAAAAATAATTTTTGGTTGGATGTTTTTCATCAAACTGACCATTTCTAGGTCCTCTGGATATTACAACAGAGTGCAGAGTATCATTAAGATCATTTATAAACTCTACTCCAATAAGCGGAATGCAATCTCCAATATAATTTTCTCCCGATCCAAGCGGCCACTCACCTCTAATATCAATACCAACGCTGAAACCGGCTATTTGTCCGTCATTATAATAAGATATACCCGTTCTATTTCCGGTATGGTATCCTATTGAACGAAGAGCCGGATCACTATATTGAGCATGGGATGCAACTTGGAAGAGAATAAAAAGTGAAATAAATATTTTCCAAAACTTCATATTATTTGCTCCTACTGGATTTAAAAATTAAATGATACCCCAAGTTCTACTCTTCTAGGTTCTGAAAAGAAACTTGGATTGGTATAAAAT
>DSBF01000542.1 GCA_011049495.1 Ignavibacteria bacterium | reverse complement strand
GTTTCTATCCATATCTTTTCTAATCTCGTAAAGCTGATCGATATTATCATTAAAAATTATTTTCCCTTTATGAATGATTGCAACCCTGTTGCAGATTTCTTCAACAACATTTAGAGAATGTGTCGACATAAAAATAACAGTCCCGTTACCTGTTAATTCCTTAAAAAGATTTTTAATGATATGTGCGCTTTGAGGATCCAAGCCAATCATTGGTTCATCTACTATAAGTAATTTTGGTTCATGGAGAAGGGCAGAGGCTATTGTGATTCTTTGTCTCATACCCTGTGAATATTCTTCGGTTCGTTTATTTATCCATTCTTCGATATTTAAGCGGTCTATAAGTTCTTCAATCTTATCTTTTAACTTGCTCTTTGGAATCTTGTATAAACCACCGGAAAAGAATAGAAATTCCTTACCGGTTAATCTTTCGTAAAGAAAAGGTTGATCAGGTATGTAACCGATTCTTTTTTTTACTTCGATATGATTTTTGGTAATATCAATTCCGTCTACTTCAACACAGCCTCTTGTCGGTGAATATAATCCGGTAATAATTTTTATAGTTGTTGTTTTACCGGCACCATTTGGACCGAGAAAACCGTAAAGATCACCGCTGTTAATGCTTAAGGAAATATTATCAACTGCTAAAAAGCTACCGAATGATTTTGTTAAGTTTTTTATTTCAAGCATAAAATTGGGCGGGATTATTTTAGAAGATCATTTTTAATTTTTTGTACATCTTCAAATCGTATTGTCATTAAATCTTCTTTACTGTGTTCAAACATCTGAGAAATTCTTTCTTCTTGATGACTTATAGCTTTATATAAAATATTCTTTGCGGTTCGTGCATTTCCAAAATTCTTTTGTCGGGTTGAATAAAGATTTTCATAAATCTCAAGTAATAATTGCAATGCACCTTCATCCAAATTGTACCCATGCTGTACCGCAATTTCGGCAGATATTTCTAAAAGTTGACGTGCATTGTAATCTTCAAAATCAAAAAAGTTTTCAAAACGCGACTGCAGACCGGGATTAGAATTTACGAATTTCTTCATTTCATCGGGATACCCAGCAACAATAACAACAAACTGACCGCGGTAATCTTCCATTCTTTTTAGTAAGGTATCAATTGCTTCTTGACCGAAATCATTGACACCGCGAGATAAAGTATAAGCTTCGTCAATAAATAAAGTACCACCCAAAGCCTGTTGAATTACTTCGTTAGTTTTAATAGCAGTTTGACCCTGGTAACCCGCGACCAATCCGGCTCTATCAACTTCAACTAGATGACCTTTTTCAAGTAATCCGAGTTGTTTGTAAATTCTACTTAATATTCTTGCAACTGTTGTTTTGCCTGTCCCGGGATTACCAACGAAAACAGCATGAAGACTTTTCTCAATTACTTTTAATCCTTCCTGTTTTCTTAACTGTGCAACTTTTAGAGAACTGATTAATTTTTCTACACTTGTTTTTACCGATTCCAAACCTGTAAGGCAATTTAGTTCTTGTAATTCTTTTTTTAACCTTTCCGGGTCACTCTTTATATCAAATTTTTCAGATTTACTTTCTGTAGAAATTATATCTTTTATATCATCAAATACGATTAAGCATTCATCAAGTTTTGATTCAGAATCTTTATGATCGGCTTTACGGAGCAGCAAGTTTTGCTTTGCTTTATCAACCGTATCTCGCACAATTCTTGCATTTCCAAAATTTTTATCTCGGTTTCTAAAAAGTTCATTGTAATAGAGTAACAATTTGTCTTTAGCTTCATCGGTTAATTTAAGATTTGTAGCCGATAGATTACGTAATGTTATTTCCATCAACTGGTCGGGATTATAGTCTTCAAAGACAAAAGTTTTTGTAAACCGCGATTGTAAACCGGGATTACTTTCCAAAAACTTTTTCATTTCGTCGGTGTAACCTGCAGCAATTACAATGAACTTGCCACGATCATCTTCCATTCTTTTAATTAAAACATCAACTGCTTCTTTTCCGAAATCGCTTCCGCTATCATCTTTCTTAACTAAAGCATAGGCTTCATCAATAAATAAAGTACCGCCTATTGCTTTATCGATTTGTGCTTTAGTTTTTTCTGCTGTTTGTCCAACATAGCTCGCAACTAATCCTTGACGATCGGTTTCTACCATATGACCTTTTTTTAGTATTCCGAGTGCGGAATATATTCTGCTGATAATTCGTGCAACAGTTGTTTTGCCTGTACCGGGATTACCAACAAATAAAATATGAGACGAAAATTTATCACTTACATCTTCGTTGACTTCGTTATAATAGCGTGCAAGTTTTACAATATTTTTTATTTCACTTTTTACCGAATCGATTCCAACAAGATTATTTAATTCTCTTAGTGCTTCGCCAAGTTCTTCTTCATTTATGGGGATTTTTACTTCATCAACCGCATCTTCCACAAGCAATCGTTTGACATCTTCGGCAAAGATAGTGGTCATCTGTTCTTTGTTTTTATCTTTTTCACTTAGACTTAAGTAACGTTTACTAAGATTGATTTTAGAATCTTCCCAAAACTGAATACATAGTCTTGCATTACCGAAAGATTTATCCCGTTTTCTGTATAGATTTAATAGATGCTTTTTAACTATATCTTTTGCATCATCTTTAATTTTATATTCTTCTTTCTCAAGCTGCATAGTATATATAGAAAGTAATTCATCCGGTGTATAATCTTCAAAGATGAAAGTGCGGGTAAATCGTGATTTTAAGCCGGGATTTGATTCCACGAATGTCTGCATTTCATCGGGATAACCTGCTGCTATAACAATGAATTGACCTTTTTTATCTTCCATTCTTTTGAGCAACACATCAATTGCCTCTTGCCCAAAATCTTGACCACTGCCGCCTTTTTTTGACAAGGTATAAGCTTCATCAATAAATAATACACCGCCGATTGATTCTTTAATAACCTTCTCGGTTTTCTGTGCGGTTTCTCCAATAAATTGTCCCACTAAACCTGTTCTATCAACTTCAACAACATGTCCACGCGGAAGAATTCCCATTGATTTAAAGATTTGTCCTAGCAACCGAGCAATTGTTGTTTTACCGGTCCCGGGATTCCCAAGAAACAATGTATGCAGTGATAAATTATTATCTGATTTTAAACCTTCTTTTTCTCTCTCCCGCATAAACTTCAGATAATCAACAAAATCTTTGATTGAATTTTTTACATTGTTCAAACCGACATAAGAATTGAGTTCTTCTAATAGTTCTTCTAATGATTTTGTAGAATCAGGTTCATGTATTTGAGCTGAAATTTCAACTTCTTTCTTTTCTTGTTGCGGTGGTTTTGAATCTTTTGGTAAATCCGGTGCTTCAAATTGTTGTTTAACATTCCGGTCACCTAGAACAAACCATTTTTCACATACTTTAAAATTATCAATATAAACATCGACTCTTGCCTGCCCAGGGAAAAGTTTAGTTCCATTTGATTCTAAAGATTGCGTAAAGATTACTGAGTCCCAGCTTTTTTTAACAGAAAGCTTGAAGGGTGTTTTTGCAATTTCAAAATCATTCAAGTACCAAACTAAATTGCAGTCATAATTTTTATTAGAAGATTCAAAATGGCGATTGTTAAAAATTACCTCAAGCCCAATGTTTTTCACTTTATTAACATTCACTGCAAGTAAAAAATTTCTATCACCGTTATCAACATCATTTGCTGCATCAAATATTTTAGCAGAGAAAACATCAGCATTTTTATTTGGGAAAAATAT
>DSBF01000002.1 GCA_011049495.1 Ignavibacteria bacterium | reverse complement strand
TGCACTAAAAGCTTTTGATGTGAATGCAATTGATTACTTACTTAAACCCTTCTCTCAAGAAAGATTTGAAGAAGCCGTTAACAAAGTAATTAAAGAAAAAACTACTGTTGTTGATAAGAAAATAAACAACTTAAAATCTCATATAGACGATGCACTTGAATATATTGACAGAGTAATTGTAAAGCATAATCAAAAAATTAACATTATACCCATTGAAAAAGTAATTTACTTTGAAGCACAAGATGATTACGTTATGATTTATAGCGATGAAGGAAAATTTCTAAAACAAAAAACAATGAAATATTTCGAAGATCATCTTGATCACAAAGATTTTATTCGTATTCATCGCTCTTATATTGCAAACATAACCCGTATTAAAGAAATTGAATTGTACGACAAAGATACCTACAAGGTTGTACTAAAAGACACAACCAAATTACCCGTCAGCAGAACCGGTTATAATAAGCTAAAGCAGATTTTTGAGTGAGCTCACACCAAATGTAACCGCAGACTTTATGTCTGCGGGGCTTATTTTTATTGTAGAAATTAGCCAAACTCAAGACCGCAGACTTCATGTCTGCGGGAATATTAACGTTGATATCTATAATCCATTGGATTATATTTATATATGTTAATCACCATTGTTGAATTACCTGAATTTCAAAAAAACTCTAAAAATGTTCTTACGTAAAATGAAAGAGATGAATTGTTTTACTACTTGTCTCAAAACCCAACAGCCGGTGATTTAATTAAGGGTATGGGTGGCATCAGAAAATTAAGATGGTCTTCAAAAGGTAAAGGTAAAAGCGGTGGAAGTCGAATTATATACTTTTTCTATAATGAGAAGATTCCTCTTTTTTTATTAACACTTTTCAGTAAGAATCAAAAAATTAACCTAAATAAATCAGAACAAGAAGAGTTAACTAAATTGACAAAAACACTAGTAAAAAATTATTTGAGTAAAAAATGAGCAAAGTTTACAAAACCATAAAGCAAGGTTTAGAGGAAGCTGTTGATTATTCAAACGGCAGAAGAGCCAAAGCACGTGTGTTTAAACCGAGTGACATCGATGTAAAAGAAATCAGACAAAAAATCGGGATGAGTCAAACTAATTTTGCTGCTTCAATGGGAATAAGTGTTGCAACGCTTAGACATTGGGAACAGGGGGACAGATATCCTCAAGGACTGGCATTAGTTTTATTAAATTTGGTTGCAAAAGAACCGAGGACTGTGTTTGAGATATTAGGTAAATAAATCGGTCGCTGCTCCACAAAATTGAACTTTACCCCCTCTATCACTATATTTTGACACTTAAAAAGTTTTGAGGATATCAATGCAAGTCGATAAAGACCTTCAGTCAATTCAGGAAGCCAGAGACCTCGCCCGAAAAGCAAAAGAAGCACAACTCGAATTCAAACATTACAATCAAGAACAGGTAGATAAAATTGTAAAAGCAATGGCAGATGCCGGATTCAAAGCATCTGAAAAACTTGCTCGTATGGCTCACGAGGAAACCGGGTTTGGTATAATTGAACATAAAGTTATTAAAAATCAATTCGGCACAAAGAATGTTTATGAATCGATAAAAGACCTTAAAACCGTTGGTGTGATTGAAGTTCGCAATAACGGCAAAATAGTTAAGATTGCCGAACCGATGGGAGTTGTAGCGGCATTGATTCCTTCGACAAATCCTACTTCCACAGCAATGTTCAAAACTTTGATCTCACTTAAATGTAGAAATGCAATTGTAAATTCACCACATCCTAAAGCAGTTAATTGTATTACCGAAGCAGCAAATATTTTAAACGAAGCGGCAGAAAAAGCCGGCGCGCCGCAAGGTTTAATTCATACAATGAGTATACCTTCACTTGCCGGAACAGATGCATTAATGAAAGATGAGAACGTTGGAGTAATACTTGCAACCGGAAGTACACCAATGGTTAAAGCTGCTTATTCTACCGGCACACCAGCGCTCGGTGTTGGTTCCGGTAACGTCCCGGCATTCATTGAACGAACCGCGAATTATCAAAAGGCGGTTGCAGATATTGTTTATGGAACAACTTTCGATAACGGTACATTATGTTCATCCGAACAAGCTATGATTGTAGATAGACCGCTTAAAGACAAAGTTATTGCCGAAGCAAAAAAACAAGGGTGTTACTTCGTTAACAAAGATGAAAAAATAAAATTAGAAAATGCCGTTGCTAAAGGTGGAAGAATTAATCCGGATGTTGTCGGAAAGCCAGCAACTTTTATTGCAAATTATGCCGGAATTTCTGTTCCCGAGAACACAAAAGTTTTGTTAGCTGAGTGCAGTGGTGTCGGCAAAAACGAACCACTTTCAATGGAAAAACTTTCCCCGGTTTTGGCTTTCTATATTGTGGATGGTTGGCTTGAAGGTTGTCATAAATGCATAGAGCTTCTTGAATTCGGCGGTATTGGTCACACTATGGCAATCCACTCAAATGATAAAGAAATAATTATGAAATTCGCCCTTGAGAAACCGGCATTCAGAATTGTTGTAAATACACCAAGCTCTGTCGGTGCCGTAGGTTATTCAACTGATTTAATACCTTCGATGACTTTGGGTCCGGGAACATGGGGCGGCTCAATAATTTCGGAAAATGTTAGTGCAAAGCACTTAATGAATATAAAAACATTAGCGTTTGAAACCCACCCGGTTAATCAAGGCAATTGTGTTACTTCATTCGGAAGTGATAGCAATATTTCTTTCAGAAGTGAATCTACACCCGGTTCATTTATGCAGCAAATTGAAGAACGGCTTCGTGCCCGTGCCGGAAATGTAAATGTAACTCCGTTTCAAAACAAGAAAATTGAAAATAACAACGGGGGTAAATCAAAATTCGGTACCGGAATTTCGGAGAGTGAAATTCAGAAGATTATAAAAGAGTTTAATCAAAAGTAGTTTCATCATTTTAATAATGAGCATTTGGGGATTGTTTTCATTTTTTCATAAAACTACATTCAACTAATCCACTCTTTCTTACTTTTCTCACTTAGAAACTCAATATGATAATTTGTATATTAGCAGATATATTTATGCTATTTACATAAAAAATCGGAGATAAAAATGAAGGAAAAGAGCATTGAATTATTAAACAAAGCAGTAGCCGATGAAATGCACGCTGTGCATCAGTATATGTATTTTCATTTTCATTGTGATGATCAAGGGTATGATTTATTAGCAAGTATGTTCAAAAGAACTGCAGTTGAAGAAATGATTCACGTCGAAAAATTAGCTGAAAGAATTTTATTCTTAAAAGGGGATGTTGAACTTAAAGCTAAACAAGATGTTGCGAAGTTACATGATGTTAAAAAGATGCTGCAAATGGCAGCAGATATGGAAAAAGAAAGTGCCGAAGAATATAACATCTGGGCAAATGAATCAGCAAAAAACAACGATAATGCAACCAAGAAAATTTTCGAAGAATTAGTAGATGACGAAGAACGTCATTTTGATCAATTCGATAATGAAATAGAACAACTTGCTAAGTTCGGCGATAATTATCTTGCGCTTCAATCAATTGAAAGAAGCAGAAGCAGAGAAAGCGGCGGTACTACTGAATAGTTCTATTTTTAATTACAACCTAAAATTCTAAAATGGAATTTGAGTCAAAAAATTTATTAGTATTAATTATATGCACAACAATTTTATTGAAATAACAGAACTAGTGTAGTATCATCGTTTATATTTTCTTGTCGATATTTTCTCTTAGCAGAGTCACAATA
>DSBF01000197.1 GCA_011049495.1 Ignavibacteria bacterium | reverse complement strand
TTGTAAAACAATACATAATTCAAGCAATTGTAACCGCATCAAATAATCTTCGATTAAGTTCCGAAAAAATCGAAACGGTTGCTATTCTTAGAGAACATCTTTCAAAATGTTCAAATATTGACAACGAGATAACCGAAATGAAAAAAATCACTTCACTATCAAAACTTGCTATAAAATTGGATGAAGTTTATAGGTTTATTTCTGCTTCGAAAATTGACTTCCTTAAAATATCAGATAGATTCAAAGAACACAGTCACGGTTTAATTCGTGAGCTAAATAATGTTTTAGATATTGTAACTCCTCCAAACATGCGTAATATCTTATCCGAGATATCAAATAAAACAATCAACGTAAAGTTAGGCGAAAGGCAGAGCAAATCTCTTAATATTGATGAGATGAAAATCCCAAAAGAAGAAAATCAACCGGTTGAAAAAGAAGAGACAATAACAGAAAAGATAATAATGGATGATATAAAGGAAGAGGAAGATATTGATTTTGAGGATTTTGAAAAAACTATCATGAAACCGGTAAAAGAGCTGGATTTATTTTTCAAAAAGTTAGAAAGC
This sequence comes from Ignavibacteria bacterium, assembly GCA_011049495.1. Taxonomy (GTDB): domain Bacteria; phylum Bacteroidota; class Ignavibacteria; order Ignavibacteriales; family Melioribacteraceae; genus SURF-28. The sequence goes on along the minus strand of DSBF01000197.1, from coordinate 3,195 downwards.
CTATCATATACGGGTGAAGAGATAAATAAATATCATGAGTTAATGGAAGTCAATACAAAGTTATCTGAAAAAGTTGGCTTTGAAATTATAACTAATATGCACAGAATTATTTCCAATGCATTATCGCTAATTAAAGAAAATGAACTTACTCCGGTAAAGGAAACTATTGAAAGTATGCGTGCTTGCTTAATTGTCATTGTTGCGGTTGTTCGCCGCAAAGATGTTGATATTACTACTTACCTTAACAAAGCTGAAAAATTCGGGAAAAATATTTATGCCAGGAAAGGGAGATATTAAAATGGATTTATATGCTATTATAATGGCAGGTGGTGTTGGCAGCCGGTTTTGGCCGAGAAGTAAAAAGAGTAAACCAAAACAATTGATTAGAATTATTGGTGAAAATACTTTAATTCAAGATACTGTAAATCGTTTGGATGGAATTGTTCCGAAAGAAAATATCATTATTGTAACAAACAGATTACAAAAAAGCAGGGTAAGAGAGCAGTTATATAATATCCCCGAAGAGAATATACTCGATGAACCTTTCGGGAAAAACACTGCTCCTTGTATCGGATTAGCAACTGTTCAAATAAAAAAAAGGAATCCTAATGCAATTGCGATAGTTCTACCAGCCGATCATGTTATTCACAACGTTCCGAAGTTTCATGAAACTATTTTACGTGCAGCAAAATTTGCAGAAAGTTCAAATAAACTTGTAACAATAGGTATCACTCCTTCCTATCCCGAAACAGGGTATGGTTATATACAAGTTGATGATGTTGAAAAAGAAGAAGGCATATATAAGGTTCTTACATTTGCCGAGAAGCCGAATATTGCAACCGCCAGAAGATTTTTAGACGATGGCGGATTTCTATGGAATTCCGGTATATTTGTTTGGAAACTTGATGCTCTAATGAGTGAAATGTCTGAACATTTGCCTGATCATTACAGCGGATTACTTGAAATTGAACAATCACTTGGTTCTGAAAGTTATGAAAATACTGTTACCCAAGTTTACGGACAGATGAAGAGTATTTCTATTGATTATGGTATATTAGAACACTCAAAAAACGTGTTTGTTACAAAAGGTGAATTTGATTGGAGTGATCTCGGTTCGTGGGAAGCTGTTTATGAGATTATGCCTAAAGATGAAGATGGAAACGTTAAGATAGGTGAAGTATATACCGAAAATACATTCGGTTCTTATATTTTTTCGCCGCAAAAATTTACCGCAGTATTAGGTGTCGAGCATTTACTAGTTATAAATACTAAAGATGCATTATTGATTTGCCACAGAAATAATGCACAAGATGTAAAACATGTTGTTGATTATCTAAGAATGAATAAACGACCAGAATTAACCTAATATGAAAAAACTGATTACCGAAGACGAAATTATTCGATTGTCTAAGCAAGGAATTCAAGAAGTTTTGGTTGATTCAAACACTATTATTACTCCTTCGGCAATGGATCGAATTAGAAATTTAAAGATGACGATCCTTAAGAAGAACAGCACTTCAATTTCTGAAGAGAATATCTCAGTTACTAACCCGGTAAAAACTATTGCTATTGGTTCGGATCATACCGGGTATGAAATGAAACAGATATTAATTCCATATCTTAAAGAAAAGGGTTACCAGATAATTGATGTCGGTACAAACAGCAAAGATTCATGTGATTACCCGGACTTCGCATTAGATATCGCTAAAAAAAGATTAAACGGTGAGTGCGAAAGAGGAATAATGCTCGATGCAACAGGTATTCCTTCTGCGATAGTAATTAATAAAATTCCGACAATACGGGCTGCAACATGTTACAATGAATTTTCAGCAAAATCTGCCCGTGAACATAATAATGCTTGCGTACTTTGTGTTGGTGCTAAGTCTTTAGGTGAAGAATCAATCAAATCAATTGTGAATGTTTTTCTGACCACGGAATTCGCCGGTGGAAGACATCAAAGAAGATTAGATAAAATAACTGCTATCGAACAAAATTTGTTTAATTCTAAAAATGGAAATAAATAAGTAAGTCACCTTACGCACAAACATTGAAGGTTGCTTGTTTTTAATCTTCAATGTTGCATTAATAGGCTAAAATTAAGTTACCTGAAAGGTCTGAAAACAGTAACCTTTAAGGTAATAACATCTTTGCGTAAGGTGAGTAAGTAAAGAAAATTCTTACTCCTCCCAAAGGTATATAAATTGATAAACGAAAAAATTATTGTTCAGTCTTTAGAAAAACTGCAGCCAAATATTTACTTGATGAAAGCAAAAGCGCCGGTTATTGCTTCACAGGTTAAGCCAAGCCAATTTTGTAATATTAAAGTAAGCGATAATGATTTCCCACTGTTACGGAGACCATTCAGTGTTTGTGATGTTGAACGCGATTCCATTTATTTTATGTTTGATGTTCATGGTGAAGGAACACGAATATTATCGGAAAAAATTATCGGCGATGAAATTGAAGTATTAGGACCACTCGGAAACGGTTTTAATTATAACAAAAAATTCAATAAAGCATTAATTATCGCCGGTGGATTAGGCGTTGCTCCTTTCCCGTTCCTTACAAAAGAACTTAACGATAAAGTAGAAATTGTGTCTTTAATAGGCGGAAGAAATCAGAACTATGTAGTTAAGTATGGATTAAAGAATGTATCGGTTGCAACGGACGATGGAAGCGAAGGATATAAAGGAACTGTTCTTGATTTACTTGAAGCTAATAAAGAATCGTTAATTGACGACGGTACTATTATTTTTTCATGCGGACCGACTCCGATGTTGAAAGCACTTCAAAAATTTGCTGAACAAAATAATGTCGAGTGTCAATTATCAACTGAATGTGCAATGGCTTGTGGATTCGGAATTTGCCAAGGTTGTCCCGTACATTCATCAACTGAAGATAAATATCTTTTGGTTTGTAAAGATGGACCTGTTTTCGATTCAAAGGAAATTATGCTATGAGTGAAATAGATTTACGAGTCAAGTTTGGAAATCTTACGTTAAAAAATCCTGTTCTGCTTGCATCGGGCACAGTCGGATATGGAAACGAAATTTCTCAATTCACTGATTTAAGTAAAATCGGTGCAATAATTACAAAGTCGGTTTCGCTTAAACCGCGAAAAGGAAATCCACCGCAGCGGATTGTCGAAACTGCCTCAGGAATGTTGAATGCAATCGGGTTAGCAAATGTTGGTTT
>DSBF01000461.1 GCA_011049495.1 Ignavibacteria bacterium | reverse complement strand
TGGACAAAAGTAATGAATCTCGATAGGTTTGATCTAAACTAAAAGTTCATTCTTAATTTCCATATCTACAATTTAAGCCGTGGCAATATGTCACGGCTTTTAATTCTTTAGAAATTATCGAAAGGGCTTCTTATTTTTCTTGACAAGTTCCGATGTTATTAAAGTTTCTTAGACTTATTTTTTGATTCATTTGATTTAGTGCTAATGAAAATCATAATCTATTTATTATTGAGCCGAATCTAAAAAGCCCAATTTGAATATTTTTGATTTCGGTTTTATTGCAAAATCAAAGAATTTCGATAGTAATTTTACCTTTTTAGAGCAGGCTCATTATTATCAAAATTACATCCCATTTATCGACATATTTATTTATTTTTTAGATAATAACTTTGGGCTTAATGAAAATGGCAGAAAAATCAAAACTTTGGTACTTAGAAAACTTTAATCTGTTTAGTAATCTTAGTAAAGAAGATATGATGAAGCTTAATGATTTGGTAAAGGATTCCCATACTGATAAAGATGTGCCGATTTACTTTGCTGCCGAACCTTCAAAAACTATTTTCTTTCTTAAAACTGGAAGAGTGAAAATAACGAAATATTTATCTGATGGAAGCGAGAAAATAATAGCCATTATCAATCCCGGTGAGATTTTTGGTGAAATGGCATATTTTGATGAGGGTGAACGAACAGACTATGCAGTAACTATTGAACCTGCTCTAATTTGTGCAATCAATAAAAGTGACTTTGCAAATTTTGTTGAGAAAAACCCATCTTTGAACATACGTTTAACAAAACTATTTGGACTAAAACTTAAAAACTTTTCCGAACGAGTTGAGGACTTGATTTTCAAAGACGCAAACCATCGTATTATTTCTTTTATAATCAGGTATTCGGAAAAGAATGGGAAAAAAGTTGGCGATCAAATTTTTGTGAAACCGTTTCTAAAGCATCAGAATATTGGACAGTTGACAGCATGCTCAAGGCAAACGGTCAACTATCTTTTAACAGATTTATGCAATAGAGAAATTATAGATTTCGATAGGAACAAATTGATTATTAATAAGATTGGCGAATTGAAGAAAATGATATCTTAGTTTGTGTCCGAAATTTGACAGATTAAGTGCTAATTCATTTATATTTTTCATCTAAAAAAATGAATATCATTCTACTAATAACCAATCACTGCAATGCCTGCGCGCGGGCAAGAGAGCAATTAAAAGATATCCAAAGCAATAACCCCGAAATTAATGCCGATATTCGTCATATAAATTCATTCGAGGATAAAAGAATTTTTATTACTCCCGCTTGGATTGTCAACGGAGAACTATTTGCTTACGGAGACATTGATAGAGATAAACTTATTTCAAAAACAAAACTGAGGAAAAATGCCGTTCATTAAAGTAATTGATCAAGAAAATGCCGAAGGTGAATTAAAAGAAATTTATGATGAGATAATTTCTACAAGAGGAAAATTATCAAATATTATGTCTATTCATAGCTTGTATCCCGATTCGATGATTAAGCATATGGATTTATATAAATCTCTGATGTTCGGAAAATCAAATCTCTCGCGCGAGTTAAAGGAGATGATAGCCGTTGTTGTTTCCAAAGCTAATAAATGTGATTACTGCATTAATCATCATGCGGAAGCTGTAAAATTTTATTGGAAAGACAAAGAAAAGCTTAATAGATTTATTGATGATTTCAGAAGTATAGATGCCGAAGAAAATATTTCCGTCTTGCTTGAATATTCACATAAGCTTACAGTTGAAGCACATAAAATTACGCAATCCGATGTTGATGCATTGAAATCAAAGGGATGGAGCGATGAAGATATTTTGCTTACAAATATGATTGTAAGTTATTTCAATTTTGTAAATAGAATAGCGCTCGGGCTTGGCGTTGAGTTTTCGGAAGAGGAAGTGAAGGGTTATAAATATTAATTTCCAATAAGATTTATTTTCTATAGTGGACTAAGATGAACCAATTATTTTCGTCGTTAAACACATTCTCCATATTCAAACCGCCCCAGTATGCAAATTGCTGTATGTCTTTGCTGTTAAACTTGTGAGAATTTTCCGTATGTATCATTTCCCCTTGCTTAATTTGTAATTCAACATTGCTGCTGCTAACTTCAATTTGCAAATTTTCTTTTGCTTTCAAATGCATTTCAATCCTTTGTTCTTGATTATTATAGAAAGCCAGATGCTCAAATTTTGAGGGATTGAAATTTGTACCCAACAACTTGTTTACCACATTCAAAATATTTTTATTAAACGAAGCGGTTACTCCCTGGCTATCGTTGTATGCATTTTCTAAAATCTTTACATCTTTTATCATATCAATCCCGAGAAGCAGATTATCCCCCTTCTGCATCACAGCACCAAGTTTTTTCATAAAGATTTGTATTTCATTTCGTTTCAAATTACCAATTGTACTGCCGAAGAAACAAATTAACTTATTATTCACTTTAGGAAGAAGCTCTACTTGGTGAATAAAATCAGCTATTATTCCGTTAATATTTCTTCCATCATATTTTTGAGTTAATAGTGAAATGGAACTTTCAATTGCGGATTGACTTATATCAACCGGGTAATAAACAATCTGGTTTAATTTGGATGGAGAAATTTGTTCAAATAACAAACTTATTTTAGAAGGATCACCGCTGCCGAGTTCGATTATAGATAGATCGGTGAAATTTAAATTTAGCAGTGGTAAAAAATCAGCAAGAATCGATTTTTCGGTTCTTGTTGGATAATACTCATCAAGTTCTGTTATTTCTTCAAAAAGAAGCGAGCCCTTTTTATCATAGAAATATTTTGATGGAATAAATTTGGGTGATGAAGTCAATCCATCAGTTAATTCTTCTCTAACTTTATCAATTCCAATATCCGGTAAAAAATTATCTACCGGATATGAATCAATTATACTTTTCGATCTTACCGAATATTCCAATTTTAATTTTGCTCCGTTTTATTCAATTACTTCAACGCCCTTCCAAAACGCGATATGATCTTTAATAGGTTTAGCTGCATCGCTGGGATTGGGATAATACCAAGCCGCATCTTTATTTATTTGATCATCTACTTTTACGTTATAATAAGATGCAATCCCTTTCCAAGGACAGGTTGTATGTGTATTGCTTTCTTCTAAAAATTCTCTTTTAACAGATTCGACAGGGAAATAATGATTACCCTCTATCATAATTGTATCATCGCTTTCTGCTAATGTTTTACCATTCCAAACAGCTTTCATTGTTTTTCTCCTTAAAAATTTATTTAAAAATTTACTTTTCATAAATGTCTATAATCTCTTTATATCTCTCTGAATTTTCCGGTAAACCTGTTTCATAAGGGTTATTGGGATCGTTACTCCATTCAAACCATCCGCCGTCATATACTGAAACTTTCGGATAACCCATCAGCCAGGCATTAAAAAACGCTTCGCTTCCACGCCATCCGGTTCCGCAATAGAATGCGAGATGCTTATCGGAAGTGATTCCAACATCCTTCCAATTTTGTTCAATCTCGTGAAATTCGCGTGTCGTATGATCCAGGTTTCTATAATTTTCCATATGATATGCATCCGAGCCGCAATTACCGAAAACCGCACCCGGGATTCTTCCTTTCTTTTCGATATAATTATAACCGCTTACCTTGCCTATAAATTCCGGCCAGCTTCTTACCGATACGAGTTCTGCTTCCTTTGATGCAAGAATTTCTTTTGCCTCAGGGGTATCAACAAATAATTCGGGGTTCTGTGGAATTGATG